>JAEXXW010000210.1 GCA_023405565.1 Pseudomonadota bacterium | reverse complement strand
CGGTCCCGCTCAATATTCCGACATGGGCGGCCTGATCCAGACCGTCATGTTGCTGGCGCGTGATTATGGCCTGCATGCCTGCGCGCAGCAGGCCTGGGCCTCCTGGCCGAAGACCGTCTCGGCCTTTCTCGATCTGCCGGACCACATGATGCTGTTTTCGGGGATGGCTCTGGGCTACGCGGACGAGGCGGCGCCGATCAATTCCTGGCGAGCGCCTCGCGCGCCGCTTGCGGAATATGCAAGCTTTTCGGGATTCGAAGGCTAGCGGATCGCCGGGGAGTGCCAATATTCATGCGGTATTCACCCGTCGGGGCCTAACGGATTTCGATGTCCAACCGATCAACGATTCGCATCGCGGCGCTGCTGACCGCCATTCTTGGCGCATCCGCATCTGGCGTGTCTGCGCCGGTGGCGGCCGAACTCGCCCCGGTGGTGAAGCTGGCCGAAGGCCAATGCCTCACGCAGGCACAACGGCGGTATGTCTCGGCCAGCGGCAAGGTGGTGTCCCTCGGCAAGGCCATCCGCGCCGCCAAGGCCCGCCGCGCCGACGTGGTCGATGCCAAGCTGTGCAAGGGACCGAAAGGTTTCGTCTATATGCTGACTCTGCTCGCGCAAGATGGCAAAGTCACCCGTGCAACCATCGATGCCGCGAGTGGAACTCTCGCGGAGGGCGGCTGATCCGGAGGGCTTTGAAATTGCGTCTCCTCGTGATCGAGGACGATCCCGACCTCAACCGACAATTGGCGACCGCGCTGACCGAAGCCGGCTACGTGGTAGACCGCGCTTTTGATGGCGAAGAGGGACATTATCTCGGTGAAACCGAGCCCTATGACGCCATTATCCTCGACATCGGTCTGCCCAAGATGGATGGTATCTCGGTGTTGGAATCCTGGCGCCGGGCCGGGCGCGCGACGCCCGTACTGATGCTGACGGCGCGCGATCGCTGGAGCGATAAGGTCCAGGGCTTCGATGCGGGGGCGGACGATTATGTTCCCAAGCCGTTCCATATGGAGGAGGTCCTGGCCCGCGTCCGTGCGCTGCTGCGCCGTTCGGTCGGACATGCCAAGAGCGAATTCAATTGCGGTCCGGTCCGGTTGGACACGCGGACCGGGCGGGTGACGGTCGATGGTAGTGCGGTGCGTCTGACCAGCCACGAATACCGGCTGCTGTCCTATCTTATGCATCACACGGGCCGGGTCGTGTCCCGCACCGAACTGGTCGAGCATCTTTACGATCAGGACTTCGATCGCGACTCCAATACGATCGAAGTATTCGTCGGCCGCATCCGCAAGAAGCTGGGCGTCGACGTCATCCAGACCGTTCGCGGGCTTGGCTATTTGCTGACGCCGCCGGATGTGCGCTGAATTGTTTTTCCATCCGCCATGCTCCGCGCTTGCCGCGGCCGTCATGGCAGGAAAGGTGAGCGATGCGCGCTAACTCCCTGGCGCTGCGGCTTTTCCTTTGGGCTGCGGGCTGGACACTTGCGATTATTCTAGTCACCGGCATTATTTTGTCGTCGCTGTATCGCGAGGCCGTCGAACGGGCTTTCGATGGACGCCTGCAGGTTTATCTGCGCACGCTCGTCGCCGATCTTGCCGCACCCGAGACGCCCGATGACAAGCTTGCGCAAGGCGTCAGCGAACCATTGTTCGAGTTGCCGCTGTCGGGCTGGTATTGGCAGGTGACGCAGCTCGACAGTGCCAAGCCTGACATCCGTGCCTCACGATCGCTGTGGGACGGTGGTCTGCCGCGCTTGCCGGTGCCAACGGCCGCGGCGGCCGTCGGCGTGCGGTCTGGCTATGTCAACGGTCCGGAAGACCAGAAGCTGCGGCTGGTCGAACGCACGGTCGATCTTGGCGAAGAGGGCAATTATCTCGTCGCTGTCGCCGGCGATGCCGCCGAGATCGAGGACGATATCAGAAGCTTCAATCGTGCCTTGATCGTTACGTTCTGCGGTCTCGCGCTTGTTCTTCTCCTGACGACCGGCTTCCAGGTTCAGTTCGGCCTTTCGCCGCTCAAACGCATTTCGCAACAACTCGCCACCATTCGCTCCGGCAAGGCTGAACGTCTTGAAGGCCGCTTCCCGGTTGATATCGCTCCTCTGGCGCGCGAGGCCAATGCCCTGCTCGATGCCAATCGCGAAATCGTCGAGCGTGCCCGTACGCATGTCGGCAATCTGGCGCATGCGCTGAAAACACCGCTTTCCGTCATTCTGAACGAGGCGTCCTCACGCGCGGATGATCCGCTGTCGCAGAAGGTCACCGAACAGGCCGACATCATGCGCGATCAGATCGCTCGCCATCTCGAGCGTGCCCGCATGGCTGCCCGATTGACCGTGGTTGGGACCGTCACCGACGTGGCGCCGGTCGTGCTGGCTATCGCTCGGACGATGGAGAAGACCAACCGCAACAAGGATCTGCGTCTCAAGGTCGATGTTCCCGAGGACGCGCGCTTTCTGGGCGAACGGCAGGATCTCGAGGAGATGGTCGGCAATCTCGTCGACAATGCCTGCAAGTGGGCGCAGATGCGCGTTGTCATCGAAGTCCTGAAGGAACGGGCGGACGATCGGGAGGTCGTGCGCATCATCGTTGATGATGATGGACCGGGACTGACGCCGGCGGAGCGCCAGGAGGTCACCCGCCGGGGCCGCCGGCTTGATGAGACCAAGCCAGGCTCCGGACTGGGGCTTTCCATCGTTGTGGAACTCGCCTCGCTCTATGGCGGAAGGTTCACGCTCGGAACGGCGCCCATCGGTGGTTTACGCGCTGAGCTCGTTCTCCCGGGCGCCTGAGGCGGCCGGTTTGTTTACGATTTGGTGTCCATAATACCGGCCGCAAAATCCGGCTTGTGGCCAGACAATCGCCGTATTCCCTGTTGTTAAGTAAATGCCTTGCCGCATTCTTGTGGCGAACCGGGGGATCGGGGAAGGGACGTTTGATGCGTTTGATTGGTACCGTCGTCGTGGCCTCGGCCATTCTTGCTGGCTGCGCGGGTAACCCTGAAACCGGAACCGGTCCTCGCGAAAATACTGGAACGCTGGTGGGTGCGTTGGCCGGTGCCGCAATTGGGTCCCAGATTGGCGGAAGCACGGGGTCCCGGGTCGCGGCCGGTGTTGCCGGTGCCGCGCTTGGTGGTTTGATCGGTAACCGCATCGGCGCTGCGATGGACGACGAGGACAAGCAGCGTGCCTATTATGCGCAGATGCAGGCCCTCGAGAGCGGGGCAGCCGGTGCGCCGACGGGTTGGGAAAATCCGGATTCGGGTCGTCGTGGAACAATCGTTCCAGGACCGCAATACGATCGTCGCGGCATGCAGTGCCGCGACTTCACGCACACGATCTATATTGACGGACGACCACAGATTGCGCGCGGGGCGGCGTGCCGCAATCCCGACGGAAGCTGGACGCCGGTCGCGTAACCCATCTGAGCACCTAACCCGTTTTTAACGCACATCGCGTATCACGCGTGGCTTGTCACCCTTGCCTT
>JAEXXW010000109.1 GCA_023405565.1 Pseudomonadota bacterium | reverse complement strand
GAGCCGCTTCTTGGCCGCGGGATCGAGATGCGCCCCGGCTCTGCGGAAGGCGGTGCGGTAGCGCTCGAGCACCCGCGCCTGCTCGTCGGTGAGGTTCAGAGCTGCGGCTTTCTGGAACACCGCCTCGACGCGGTTGAACAGGTCGCCGTTGAGGTAGATGGCATTGTGATGGGCGGCGAGCCGCGGCGACATCTCGCGCTCGACCGCCATGATCGCGTCGTTGGTGTGCGCGCCCGACAGCGCAAAGAAAACATCGGCCGTGCGGGACAGCGCAGAACCCGAGCGCTCCAGTGCGGCGATGGTGTTCTCGAAATCAGGTGCCTGCGGATTGGCGATGACCGCAGCAATCTCGCTGTCATGATCGGCCATGGCCTGCTCGAAAGCCGGGACGAAATGCTCCGGGGCAATGGCCGAAAATGGCGGAACCTGGAACTCGCCGGGCCAGGGGGCCAGAAGCGGATTGCGGGCGGAATCGGCGGCCTGAGGGGTCGTTTGCTTGTTCATCGCGTTGAAATATCGAGGGTTCCGGGTTTGATCGGGGGCCGGTGGCCAGTCTGGGACATGGGGCTTTATGCCCCTCAATTCCAGCCTTGATTGCCGGCCATGTTTCGAGGACATTGCGCCGCAAATCGGAACGGAACCGCCATGAGCAACCCAAGCCCCGCCGCCCGCCGCATCGTCTGGATCAACGTCCTCACCGTGGTGAGCGCGACCATCCTGATCGGTGCCGAAGTGTTCGGCGCCGCCTTCGCCGGCAGCTGGGCGATTGCCAACCTGTTCGGACTTGGCAGCACCTTCGCGCGCGTGCTCGACGCAATCTTTCTCGCCTGCGGCGCCTTCGTGATGGTTCAGTTCGTGAACTTCGCGCGCAAGATCGAACCGTTCAGCCGCTGACGCCGTCGCACCGAACGGCACGGATGAATCCGCCACGCTCGCAATGCGCGTTTCGGCGGAGCAGCAAGACAAATGCGGCAACAGCGACATTGATCGCCGCATGCGCGCCACGCTCAAGTCATGCGCGGCCTCGCTTCGACACGCTTGTGCAGGCTCACGCACAGCGCGCTGTTAACACTCTCGTAATTGATGAAGATTTTTCGCGAATGCGCGCGTGTAATGCTTGCATGCGCGGTGCATATGCACTATGTCCGCGCTTGCCCAATTTCGCACGTGCCTGTGGTCGCGTGTCGGTCGGTAGGTAGCGGGACAAGAGGCCCGCCAGCCGCCTGGGGAGACAAAGCTCTCGAAGGAGAGTCTCTCCAAGAACTCTGACCGGCAGCCGGAGGCGAAACCGGCGTACTCAGTTCTCCGCTGAGGACGCGACTTAAAGCAACGACGGAGCGGGCTTTTTTGGTTACTTCCGGCTGTCCAAAAGCCGGTTTTGTTCCGAAGAGGCTTGTCCTTCATTGCCAGGTGTGCGGCGGGGTCTCCCCACCAATCCACGGCAGCATTGTCCGGTGTTGAACACTACGTTTGTCGCGACCTCCATCGCGCGGCAGCGCGGCTTCATCATCTGACACTCACACTCGGGCGCGTTCGTGCGCGTCCATTGGCTGTTTGGGGAAGACCGATGACCGACCGTATCCGCGAATTCCTGCGTACCCGTACCGAAGATGGCCCCGTGCTCGTGGTCGATCTCGACGTCGTGCGCGACAACTACAACGCCTTCGCAAAGGCGCTGCCAGATAGCCGTGTGTTCTACGCCGTGAAGGCGAACCCGGCTCCGGAAGTGCTGTCGCTTCTGGCATCCATGGGCTCCTGCTTCGACACCGCCTCGGTCGCCGAGATCGAGATGGCGCTCGCGGCCGGTGCAACCGCAGACCGTATCTCCTATGGCAACACCATCAAGAAGGAGCGCGATATTGCGCGCGCCTACGAGATCGGCGTTCGCCTGTTCGCGGTCGACTGCAAGGCCGAGGTCGAGAAGATCGCCCGCGTGGCGCCTGAGGCGAAGGTGTTCTGCCGCATCCTGTGCGACGGCGCCGGCGCCGAATGGCCGCTGTCGCGCAAGTTCGGCTGCGAGCCCTCGATGGCTGCGGACGTGCTGGAGCACGCCCACCGGCTGGGCCTCGTTGCCTTCGGCATCTCCTTCCATGTCGGTTCGCAGCAGCGCAACCAGCATGCCTGGGATCGTGCGCTCGCGCAGGCGGCCGCCGTGTTCAAGGAGTGCGGCGAGCGCGGGATCAACCTGTCGATGGTCAACCTCGGCGGCGGATTCCCGACCAAGTACCTGAAGAACGTGCCGACGGTGAAGACCTACGGCTCGGCGATCTTCCGGGCACTGCGCAAGCATTTCGGCAACCGCATCCCGGAAACGATCATCGAGCCGGGCCGCGGCATGGTCGGCAATGCCGGCGTGATCGAAACCGAAGTCGTCCTTGTCTCCAAGAAGAGCGAGGAAGATGAGGTGCGCTGGGTCTATCTCGACATCGGCAAGTTCGGCGGTCTCGCCGAGACGATGGACGAGTCGATCCGCTATCCGATCAAGACGCCGCGCGACGGCGACATGACGCCGTGCATCCTCGCAGGCCCGACCTGCGACTCGGCAGACGTGCTGTACGAGAAGGAGCCGTATCTGCTCCCCGTCAGCCTGGAGATCGGCGACAAGCTGCTGATCGAAGGTACGGGTGCGTATACGTCGACCTACTCGGCCGTGGCCTTCAACGGCTTCCCGCCGCTGAAGACGATCCACATCTGATGATGCCGGAGGCCGGCTGAAAAGCCGACCTCCCTTCCCTTCACTCTCTGGACTGAAGCCGTCCCGTGAAAAGCGGGGCACGGAAGGAGATGGCCATGACTGCCATTCGCCAAGACAAGATTCGTCAGGAAAAGATTGCTGACTTCGACGCGCGTGAGGCTCTGCTCGACCGCGCCTATGGACCGAGCCGTTTCACCAAGACCTCGCAGCGCCTGCGCGAGGATCGTCTGGCTGCGGCCGGCCTGTCCTTCGTTGCGACCGACAAGGGCCAGATCATCGGCTCGGTCCGGCTGTGGGATGTGTGTGCCGGCCCCGGCAAGCCGGCGCTCTTGCTCGGCCCTCTTGCCGTTGCTCCGGAACACCGCAGCAACGGCCTCGGCGGCAAACTGATGAAGCAGGCGATCGCCACCGCGCGCATGCGCGGTCACGGCGCGATCCTGCTCGTCGGCGACGCGCCGTATTACGAGCGTTTCGGCTTCTCGACGCAGAAGACCGGATCGCTGTGGATGCCCGGTGCTTACGATCAGCACCGACTGCTCGGACTCGAACTCCAAGCCGGCGCACTGGACGGCGCGCGCGGCTTGATTGGCGCCACCGGCCGTCCCGCACCGAAGCCCGACTTGCACGAACTGGTCGCGGCTGTCGCCAGGGCTGTCAAAAGCCCGACATCGCGCGCTGCTTAAGTTTGCGCGCAGCTGCCTGGGCGGGTATCGCAGAGGCCGCGATACCCGCCCTTTTCCTTTTATGATCCCGAACAAGACTGGAGTAGGAAGCGATGACCGACTGGCCCGTACACGGGAAGATCGACGGCCCCATTGTGATGATCGGCTTCGGGTCGATCGGCAAAGGCACTTTGCCGTTGATCGAGCGCCACTTCACCTTTGACAAGTCGCGCTTCGTCGTCATCGATCCGGAAGACAAGGACCGCAAGATCCTGGATGATCGCGGCATCCGCTTCATCCATGAAGGCGTGACGAAGGACAATTACAAGCATCTGCTCAAGCCGCTTCTCACCGATGGCGGCGGCCAGGGCTTCTGCGTCAACCTGTCGGTCGACACCTCCTCCGTCGACATCATGGAGCTGTGCCGCGAAGTCGGTGCGCTTTACATCGACACGGTCAACGAGCCGTGGTTCGGTTTTTATTTCGACTCCAAGAAGGGACCGGAGGCGCGCTCGAATTACGCGCTGCGCGAAACGACGCTGGCCGCCAAGCGCAAGCGCCCAGCCGGCACGCCGACCGCCGTGTCGTGCTGCGGCGCCAATCCCGGCATGGTGTCCTGGTTCGTCAAGCAGGCGCTCCTGAACATCGCCGGCGATCTCAACGTCAAGTTCAAGGAACCGAAGACGCGCGAGGACTGGGCCAAGCTCGCCAAGAAGCTGGGCGTGAAGGGCATCCACATCGCCGAGCGCGATACCCAGCGCGCGAAACATCCC
>JAEXXW010000103.1 GCA_023405565.1 Pseudomonadota bacterium | reverse complement strand
TTGCCGAAGTGCTGCTGCGCGCGATCGAGAGCGGCGCGGTCAAGAAGGTCTGGCCGGTCGGTGTATTGTCGCCGTCGCCGGCGGATCGCGGGCAGTCGATCCGCGGGATCAAGGTTCACGGCAATTTCGACGATCTCGAACGTGCGATTTCCGATCTCGCGGCGCGAGGGACCAATGTGCATCGCGTGGTCCTGACGCCCTCCGCATTCGAGCCGGGCGTGCCGACGGACACATTGTTGATGCGCGCGCGCAGGCTGGGCCTGACGACGAACCGTCTGCCCTCGCTCGATGACAGCGTCGAGGCGCTGCGGCTGGCGCCTGTCAATGTCGAAGACTTGCTGCTGCGGCCAAGCGTGAAGATCGATTACCGCCGGCTGGAGAATTTCATCAAGGGTCGCGCCATCGTGGTGACGGGTGGCGGCGGTTCGATCGGTGCGGAAATCTGCGACCGTATTGTCACATTCGGCGCGGCGCGGGTTCTGGTGATCGAAAATTCCGAGCCGGCTTTGCATGCCGTGCTCGAAACGCTCAACAGCAAGAAGTCGGATGCCGTGATCGAGGGCCGTCTGGCCGATATCCGCGATCGTGAACGCATCATGCGCCTGATGGCCGACTTCAAGCCCGATATCGTATTCCATGCCGCAGCGCTGAAACATGTGCCGCTGCTCGAGCAGGACTGGGGTGAGGGGGTCAAGACCAACGTGTTCGGATCGGTCAATGTGGCCGATGCCGCCGCGGCATCGGGCGCGACCGCGATGGTGATGATTTCGACTGACAAGGCCATCGAGCCGGTGTCGGTGCTTGGCGCGACCAAGCGCTTCGCCGAGATGTATTGTCAGGCGCTCGATGGCCAATTCGCCCGCAAGGCCGAAGCCGGCATGACGCCGATGCGACTGATTGCGGTGCGGTTTGGCAACGTCCTCGCATCGAACGGTTCGGTGGTGCCGAAATTCAAGGCGCAGATCGAGGCGGGTGGACCGGTGACGGTCACGCATCCGGACATGGTGCGCTATTTCATGACCATCCGCGAGGCCTGCGATCTGGTGGTGACCTCCGCCACCCACGCCTTGGGGCCGGAACGCTCCGATGTGGCCGTCTACGTTCTCAATATGGGGCAGCCGGTGAAGATCGTGGAACTGGCCGAGCGGATCATAAGGCTGTCGGGTCTCGAGCCCGGCCGCGATATCGACATCACCTTCACCGGCGTCCGACCGGGTGAGCGGATGCACGAAATCCTGTTCGCGCGCGAGGAGCCGACGGCCGAAATCGGCGTGGCCGGCATTGTCGCGGCGCGCCCTCTGTCGCCGTCGCTCGATACAATGCGGGCGTGGCTGACAACGCTGGAAAAAGGGCTGACGCGGGAAGACAAGACCGCGATCTATCGCGTGCTGCGTGATGCAGTCCCTGATTTCAAGGGCGAGGCAGCCTGACGAGCGCGGCCAGCGCGTCGGGCGTATCGACAGGCGGCGTCCAGCCCGCAGCCCGCAATTTGGCTGCGTCGGCGATAAGGCTGTTTCCGATTCTGTCCCAGACATCCGTCTTGCCGATCGCCCGGAACGCGCTGCCAATCCAGGTCGATGGAACAGGGATCAGGCCGGGCGAGCGGCCGCGTGACTTGCGCATGATCGCGATCATATCGGCAAGCGACACCGGCGTCGGATCGGCGACCATGTAGGTTTCTCCCGCTGTTGCGGGTTGCTCCAGCACGAACCGGACAGCCGAAATCATGTTCTCGAGTGCGAGCAGCGAACGCTTGCGGTCGAAAGCCCCGAACGGCAATGGAACAGGCAGGGCCGCGATCTTCACAAGCTGGGCGACATTCGCGCGCGCTTCGGGGCCATAGATCACGACCGGTCGCAGGATGGTGGCCGGCACGCCATAGCCACGCACGAAAGCTTCGGCGGCGAGCTTGGAGCGACCATAGGCGTCGGTCGGCTCCGGCTTGTCATTCTCGGTCAGCGCATGATCTGCGGACGGCCCGGTTTGAGCGCGAATGGACGACACGAAAACCAGCCGCTTGATGTGGGGCGCCATGGATGCGGCCAACGCCAGCGACTTGGTCGCCAGGCGATTGACCTTGTCGTATTGCTCTTCGGCGATCGTGTTCGAGACATGCGCGATACCGGCGAGATGCACGACAGCATCCATATCGCGCAGCAGAGGGCGCCAATCGACCGCCTGCGACAAATCCGGAAGTGCAACCGGCTCGATATTGGTGGCGCGCGCAATAGCGGACGTGTCGCGCGCTGCGGCGCGCACGTCATAGTCTGCGTTCGACAAGGCCTGCGTCAGCGGGCGCCCGACAAAGCCGTTTGCTCCGGTGACGAGGACCCGCATCAGCCACGCTTTCGCGAGAAGCGGATCAGCAGCCAGCCGACAAGGCCGGCGCCAATCAGCAGCGCCGCCATCTCTGTGGATGGCGTATTGAGCCGCACGCAAAGGGTTGCGAGTGCAACGAGCAGGAGATTGACCGCAAAAACATACGCGACGACTTCTTTCACGGTGAAGCCGTTGTCGGTCGCGCGCTGATAGAAATGGCTGCGATGCGCCTGCCAGACACGCTCGCCTTTCGAAAGACGGCGCAGGAGTGTGATGGTCGCATCCATCAGATAGTAAAGCGGTAACAGCAGAGCAGCGGCAAGGTGCCCCTTGTTGGCCAGCAGCGCCAGCAACCAGCCGACGATCAGGCCCAGTGGCAGGCTGCCGACATCGCCGAGAAACAGACGCGCGACCGGACGATTGAAAGGGGCAAAGCCGATCAGAGCCCCCAGCAGGGCCAGTGCGCAGACAACGGCGTAGGCGGGAAGGGCGCCCAATACTCCTAGCAGCACAAGTCCGCCGGTCAGCGGCACCATTTCCGCGACCGTCATCCAGTCGAGGCCGTCCATGAAATTGACGAGATTGACGAACCAGACCCCGGCCAAGACCAGCAGGACGCGCTCCAGCCACCACGGCAGGACCGGCGTCATCTGAAAATCGGAGGGTAGGATCGCGATGACGCTGGCCACGGCCACGAACTGAAAGAACAGTCGCGGGGCGACATCGATCGGTTTGATATCGTCGATCGCGCCCAGCACCGCAATCAACACGCAGGCGCCAAAAACAGCGACGATGCTTAGCGTGTTTTGCGGCCATGTTCCGGTCGCTGCCATGGCCATGCCGGCAACCATGATCCATGCGGCGACGATGGCCATGCCGCCGCCTTGCGGTGTGGGTGTCGTGTGGGAGGACCGCGCATTGGGACGGGCCATCGCATAGCGAACGAGCAAGGGACGCAGCGATGCGATGAGAAGCGCAGTCAGCGCGGCCGCGCAGACCGCAATTGTCACCGCGGTCATTGTCCAATGCCGGAAGGGCTCGACCCCTGCATCCATCGTATTTTCGTCAGGCGACGCCGATGCGCAGCAGGTCGTGCAGATGCACGACGCCGACCGGCCGGCTGCCTTCCACCACGAACATCGCGGTAATCTTCGATGAGTTCAGCAATTCGAGAATTTCACTGACAAGCTGGTCGGGCCGGCAGGATTTTGGATGCGGCGTCATGATGTCGTCCACTGTCGCTTCGGTCAGGCCGGGGCCCATATGGCGTCGCAGGTCGCCGTCGGTGATGATCCCGGACAACTGGCCGTGGGAATCGACGATCCCGATACAGCCGACGCCTTTCGCGGACATCTCGATGACGGCTTCCGACATGCGCGATCCGGACTTGGCAATCGGCAAGGCATCGCCCGTCCGCATTACATCGCGCACGAATTTCAGGAGTGCGCCGAGCTTGCCGCCCGGATGCAGCACATGGAATTGCTGCGCCGAGAAGCCCCGCGCTTCGAGCAGCGCGATGGCCAATGCATCGCCGAGCGCAAGCTGCATCAGCGACGAGGTGGTGGGAGCGAGATTGTGCGGGCAGGCCTCGCGCGCCGGTGGCAGCGCCAGCACGATGTCCGCCGCGCGGCCCAGCGTCGATGTTGCATCCGAGGTCATGCCGATCAGCGAAATGCGGTGCCGTCGCGAATAGTCGATCAGGTTCTTCAGTTCCGCGGTCTCGCCCGACCAGGACAGCGCAATGATGACATCGTCCTTGGTGATCATGCCCAGATCGCCGTGGCTGGCTTCGCTCGGATGAACGAAAAAGGCGGGCGTACCGGTGGACGCGAAGGTCGCTGCGAGCTTGCGCGCGACATGGCCCGATTTCCCCATCCCGGTGACAATCAGGCGGCCCCGGGAGCCGTGAATGGCCTGTGCCGCGGCGATCAATGCGCCGCCCAGGCCGTCCTTCAAGGCAGCCGACAACGCCGCGATCCCGCTGGCCTCGGCCTCCAGCGTCCGCAGGGCGGAAGCGATCAGGAGGCCCTCCTCCAGACCGTCTTGTTGGGGGATCAGGGGCTTGACTTCAGTCATGTTAGGGGTCCGGCGCATTGAGGCGCACCCTATAAGCAATTTCGTCCGGAAATGGAATGAAGTCCTCGATTTGCATCAAACGGGAGGTATTTTTAGGAGGACGGGGGCCGCCATGAGGGTGCCTTGGGGCCACATATCACGGTGATGGCACGAGATTTTTCGGCAAAAATTCTGGTCCGGCAGGATGTGCATGCTATGGAATAAATCCATTCCGGAAAATGCACGCTTGGGGGAGGTTGGTTTTTGCCTAGAATTCAGCCTTTGCAGCCATGTGCGGAATAGCTGGTCTTCTTGACTTCAGACGACGCAATTCTGCCGATGAGTTGCGTTCCGTCGGTGAGCGCATGGCCTTGCGGCTGCGGCACCGGGGTCCGGATACGTCCGGTATCTGGATCGATGCCCCAACAGGTGTGACCCTTGTTCATACGCGCCTGTCCATTGTGGATCTCAGCCCGATGGGTGCGCAGCCGATGCAATCGAGCTGTGGTCGTTTCGTCTTGTCCTACAATGGTGAAATCTACAACGCACAGGAATTGCGCACTGAGCTTGTCGCCGCGGGCCGTACATTTCGCGGGCATTCCGATACCGAGGTGCTTGTTGAAGGTTGTGCCGTCTGGGGTGTCGAGGATACGGTTCGACGTCTGATCGGCATGTTCGCTTTTGCAGCCTGGGATCGCAGCGAGCAGTGTTTGTATCTGGTCCGCGATCGGATGGGGATCAAACCTGTCTATTGGGGACATTCCGACGGCCAGCTGATATTCGCCTCGGAGCTCAAGGCCTTTCCATGTGTGTCAGGCTGGCGTAGCGAACTCGATCTGGATTCCGTGAGCGCATTTTTGCGCTACAGCTACGTGCCAGCGCCGCGCAGCATTTTCCGGGATGTGCAGAAGCTGCAGCCCGGGATGATCCTCGAAGTTCGCGGCCCGGATCATATCCGTGAGAAAGCATATTGGTCTTTGGCCAATGTCACGGAGAGGGGAGTCAATAGCGGCCAGGCATTCGCAAATGACGAAGAAGCGATCGAAGCGCTGGATGCGCTTTTGTCGGACGCTGTGCGACGTCGTCTCGTCGCCGACGTGCCATTGGGAGCATTCCTCTCCGGCGGAGTGGATTCATCGGTCGTCGTTGCGCTGATGCAGAAAGTAAGTTCTCGTCCCGTCAAGACCTTCTCGATTGGATTTCAGGAAGCCGCCTATGATGAATCCGCACATGCGGCAGCGGTTGCCCGGCATCTGGGGACGGAGCATACTGGATTTGTCGTCACGCCAGCGGAAGCGCAGGCTGTCATTCAAAAGTTGCCTCAGATCTTTGATGAGCCCTTCGCTGACTCCTCTCAGATTCCGACTTATCTCGTTTCCGAACTCACCAGACGTCACGTCACAGTCGCTCTCTCCGGCGATGGCGGCGACGAATTGTTTGGAGGCTACAATCGGTATGGCGCAGGCTATCAAGTGACCGCGGCATTGGGCCATTTGCCCCGTTCGCTACGCGCCGGACTTGGTCGGTTGATAACGGCGATACCGCCGGCTCAATGGGATCGTGCTTTCGCGCTGATGCCCCGCGCGGTCAGACCCCGGCAGGCCGGCGAGAAGATGCATAAATTCGCATCCGTTTTGCCCGAGGATATCGATGGCTATTACGAGCGTCTGGTCGCGCCAGGAGAGGACGCGTGGCGCATGGTCCGGGGAGGCCACGAGCCAAAACTCGGAAATCCCGATGCCAGGAACCGACATGCTCTCTCGGATGATCGAGACTGGATGCGATTCATGGATACCGCCACATATCTGCCTGACGACATTCTCACCAAGATTGATCGCGCGAGCATGGCCGTGGCCTTGGAAGCGCGAGTGCCCTTACTCGATCATCGTCTCGTGGAATTTTCCTGGTGTTTGCCTCGCCGGTTTAAGTGGCGTTCGGGCCAGAGCAAATGGCTGCTGAGACAAGTGCTCCACAAATATGTGCCACGAGCGTTGATCGAACGGCCGAAATCCGGATTTGCCGTTCCAATCGGCGTTTGGCTGCGCGGGCCGTTGCGCGACTGGGCAGAGGATTTGCTCAACCCGCGAACACTAGGGGACGGTCTGTTCGATACGGAGAATATCCGTGAAAAATGGATCGCGCATCAGACCGGCGCGCGCAATTGGCAGCATGTTTTATGGAACGTGCTTATGTTTGAGGCGTGGAGGAGGGAGTTCATTGACACAAAAATGCCGAACAAGGCGACATCCACTATCGTGCGACAATGGGCCTGATTTTTGTATGACAGATATAGCTTGACCCTCGTCTCGGATGCTGTAACCGGAAAATCGTGGTGCCATAACAACAAGGACGTGCTGCGTCGTTGAAGCAGTCCGACACAACGGGTGCCCAAGCTAACAATAACGCCATCAGAATTTGGATTGGCTACCAATCTGATTGGACGGACGATAATGGTGTAACATGACTTTTGCTCAGGATGTGGCGCACAAAGCCACCCGATTGTTATCGAACCGGCTCGGTGAAACAATATTGAGACCGGTCAGGGACCATTTTCGTTACCGGCCTTACTTCGCAGCGATGAATGGTCGCATGGCTAGTGTTGAAGCCATCGTAGATCGGCTGAAAAACTCGTATCAGCCGATAACTTTACCACTTGTGATGATCTCGCAAGTTGAGAGGTCAGGCGGATCAATGATGGCCCAGCTCTTCGATGGTCATCCGCAAGTTCTTGCTCATCCCCATGAGCTCAAGATCGGCTATCCCAACAAAAGAGTTTGGCCACCGACGAATGTCCCGGACATTGATGAACAATTCCGCCTGCTTTTCGAGCTGAATAATATCGATTTCTTTGAGCGCGGCTACACGAAGGG
>JAEXXW010000721.1 GCA_023405565.1 Pseudomonadota bacterium | reverse complement strand
ACGACGGAGGACGCGGTGCGGCGCGCTCTCGCTGCCGTGAAGGCGGATCAGGTGATTTCGGGCGAACCGCAATTGATCCGTATTGAAAAAAACCGATAGAACGTTGTGCCGAAGTGACGGCCGGGATCCGGCCGGGGAAGGGAACCAAGATGGCGTCGACGATTACCGTGCAACCGCATCAGATGCTCGAGCGGGTGCTGTCGCTCGAAATCGTGCGCGTCACCGACCGCGCGGCGGTGTCGGCGGCGCGGCTTCGTGGGCACGGCAAGGACAAGGCTTCGGACCAGGCGGCAGTGGATGCCATGCGCCGCGAACTGAACAAGCTGCCGATCGATGGTACGGTGGTGATCGGCGAGGGCGAACTCGACGAGGCGCCGATGCTGTTTATCGGTGAGCAGGTCGGCACCAAGAGCGGCTTCAAGGTCGATATCGCTGTCGATCCGCTGGAAGGCACGACGCTCTGTGCGAAGAACATGCCGGGCGCGATTGCGACCTTGGCGATGGCGGATGCCGGTACGCTGCTGCATGCGCCCGATTGCTACATGGAAAAGATTGCCATCGGTCCGGGATACCCCAAGGGTACGATCGATCTTGACGCGCCGGCGGACGAGAACATTCTCAATCTCGCCAAGGCCAAGGGTGTGAAGCCTTCCGAGATCACGGCGATCTTGCTCGATCGTCCGCGTCACGCTGACATCATTGCGGCCGTGCGCAAGACCGGCGCTGCCGTCAGCCTGATTTCCGACGGCGACGTCGCCGGCGTCATCCATTGCGCCGAGCCGAAGACCGGCATCGATATCTATCTTGGCATCGGCGGCGCGCCCGAAGGCGTGCTGGCTGCGGCGGCCTTGCGCTGCATCGGCGGCCAAATGCAGGCGCGCCTTGTGATCGATTCTGAAGCGTTGCGCGAACGTACGCTGAAGATGGGCATCAAGGACCCGAACAAGAAGTACGAGATCGAGGACATGGTGAAAGGCGATTGCCTGTTCGCCGCAACGGGTGTCACGACGGGTCCGATGCTGACGGGCGTGAAGTTCGGTAAGGACCTCATCGAGACCGAGACAGTGGTGATGCGTTCCGCCACGGGCACTGTGCGCTATATCCGTGCCGAACATCGTCAGCTCGACAAGTTCCATCTCGACTGAGCCGGGAGCTGACGCTGCGTGATGCCGACGCCGTCAGCAGTCAAGCCGCGACCGTCTGATGTTCTCGTTCGGCCTTTGCGGCCGGATGAGCGTCAGGCATGGGAGCCCTTCTGGCAGGCCTATCTCACATTCTATGAGTCATCGGTGTCGCCGGAGACGACCGACATCCTGTGGGCGCGGCTGCATGACGCGCGCGAGCCGATGTTCGTCCTCGGTGCATTCCATGGCGCACAGCTGATCGGCATTGTGCATTACCTGTTCCATCGCTCGTGCTGGACCATTGGCGATTATTGCTATCTGCAGGATCTCTATGTGTCGGAGGAGGCGCGGGGCCGTGGTGTCGGTCGTGCGCTCATCGCGGCGGTGGAACAGGCCGCACGCGAGAAGGGCGCCAGCCGCGTGCATTGGCTGACCAAGGAGGACAATCACACCGCTCGTGCGCTTTACGAGACGCTGGCGGACCGGTCGGGTTTCATTCAGTATCGTAAGCTCTTCTGACCATTCGAGTTCCCACAGTCTAATGTCGGTTCCCATCACAGCCCTGGCCATGCCGGAGGCGCAGCAGCGCTTCTTTCTCGGCGTCGAGAAATCGGCGCGCGGGCGTGCGTGGCGGGACCGGTTGGACATGCGCGGCAATGCACGCGCGCTGGCGATCGCGCAGCGTCATGGCGTGCCAGAAATGCTGTCGCGCATTCTCGCCGGCCGCGGTGTCGATGCGGCGGATGCCGAAGGCTATCTCGATCCGACCGTGAAGCGGCTGATGCCGGACCCGGACACGCTGACGGCAATGCCGGAGGCGGCTGCGCGCATTGCTGATGCGATTCAGCGTGGTGAGAATGTTGCGATCTTCGGCGACTACGATGTCGATGGTGCAACGGCATCGGCGTTGCTGGCACGCTATCTGCGTCACTGCGGCCTGTCGCCTGTCATCCATATCCCAGACCGTCTGTTTGAAGGCTACGGCCCGAATGTCGATGCGATCCGCTCGCTGGCGGCACGCGGCGCGAAACTGCTGGTGACGGTCGATTGCGGCACGACCTCGATCGAGCCGCTGGCCGAAGCAAACAAGCTCGGCCTCGATGTCGTCGTCATCGACCATCACCAATGCGACGAGACCTTGCCGCGCGCTGTGGCGGTGGTGAATCCGAACCGTCTGGATGATCTGTCCGGCCTTGGTCATCTCGCCGCCGTCGGGCTTGTGTTCATGACGCTCGTTGCGGTGAACCGCGAACTCCGCCGTCGCGGTTTCTTTAACGAGACGCGGCGCGAGCCCGATCTCTTATCGGCGCTCGATCTTGTTGCGCTCGGCACGATCGCCGATGTCGTGCCGCTCAAAGGATTGAACCGCGCCTTCGTGTCGAAGGGGCTTGTGTCGCTTCGCCGGCGCGAGAATGTCGGCCTGACCGCCTTGATGGATGCTGCAAGGCTCGATGGTCCGCCGGAGCCGTATCACCTCGGCTTTCTGCTGGGCCCGCGTATCAATGCCGGCGGGCGCATCGGCCGTGCCGATCTCGGTGCCAATCTGCTGCTCGAGGAAGATCCGATTGAAGCAGGACGCATCGCCGCCGAGCTCGATCGTCTCAATCGCGAGCGGCAGATGATGGAACAGCAGATGCTCGCGGAAGCCGAAGCGGAAGCGCTGGCAGCGCTTGGTCTTGAAGAGAAGGGTGCCGTCGTCGTCACGGCATCCGCCGGCTGGCATCCGGGCATCGTCGGCCTCGTCGCCGCGCGATTGAAGGAGAAGTTCGGCCGGCCGGCCTTTGCCATCGCGCTCGAACCCGGTGGAACCGGGACAGGTTCGGGCCGTTCGATTGCCGGCGTTGATCTGGGTCGCGCGGTTCGGCAAGCGGTCGCCGATGGCTTGCTGGTGAAGGGCGGCGGGCATGCGATGGCCGCAGGCGTCACGCTGCGCAGGGAACGGCTGGCGGAGTTTCGCGCCTATCTGGAAGCGACGCTGACCGATGCCGTTGAACAGGCGCGGCGCGACGAGGCTTTGCTCATCGATGGCGCATTGAGCGCGGGCGCGGCCAATCTTGAGTTCTGCGCCTCGGTGATGCGGGCCGGGCCGTTCGGTGCCGGCAATCCCGATCCCGTCTTTGTGCTGCCGGCGCATACCATCGCCTTCGCCGACATCGTTGGCCAAAACCACATCCGCGTTCGGCTGCGCGCCCCGGATGGGGCTTTCATGAACGGCATCGCGTTCCGCGCGGCCAATACCGATCTCGGTCGCGCGCTGATCGAGGGGCGGGGACAGGCGATCCATGCCGCGGGGCAATTGTCAGTCGATCGCTGGCAGGGCAGCGAGCGCGTGCAGATGCGCCTGATCGATGTGGCATCGGCTGATCGTATTGGCTAAGACACCCCGCATAAATCACGGGGAAATACTCAGGACATGTCCAAACTGAATCTTTCGATCGCCATTGGCGATTACGACCGCAACCGCCCTTTGATCGATGGCGCTGTGCAAATGGATGGCGTCGATCCGGTGTTCATGACGCTGTCGCCGGAGGAGATATTCTTTCGCGCATTCCGCAATGCCGATTTCGATATCTGTGAAATGTCGCTGTCGAGTTCGACGGTGAAGATTGCCGATGGCAAATTCCCCTATGTCGGCATTCCCGCATTCCTGTCTCGCTGCTTCCGGCATACGTCGCTCTATGTGCGCACCGATCGCATCAAGAAGCCTGAGGATCTGAAGGGCAAGCGCATCGGCCTGCCGGAATATCAACTCACCGCCGTGGTGTGGGCGCGCGCGTTGCTGGAAGATGATTTCGGCGTGAAGCCGTCGGACGTGACCTGGGTGCGCGGCGGCATCGCCGAGCCGGGCCGGCCTGAGAAGATCAAACTGAACCTGCCGAAGAACGTGACGCTGATCGATGCGCCGGAAGGCAAGACGATTTCCGGCATGCTGGCTTCCGGTGAGATCGATGCCTTCATGGCGCCCCGCGCGCCGGCGTTGCCACCGGATACGCCGAATGTCGGCTGGCTGTTTCCCGATCCGATCGCGGCGGCGAAGGATTATTATCGTCGCACCAAGATCTTCCCGATCATGCACATCGTCGGCGTGCGGCGCGAACTCGCCGAGAAACATCCGTGGCTGCCGGCTGCCGCGCTGAAGGCGTTCGAGCAGTCAAAGGCCAGGGCTGTCGCGCATCTCAGCGAACCGTCGGCGACCAAGGTGACGCTGCCATTCGCCGAAGAGCGGGTGATGGAAGCCAAGGAATTGATGGGCGAGGATTACTGGTCTTACGGTGTGCCGGCCAACCGGCATGTGCTGGAGACGTTCTTCCGGCATCATCACGCGCAGGGTCTGTCGTCAAAGCTCGTGACGGTGGAGGACCTGTTCCATCCGTCGACGTTGGAAAGCGTGAAGATCTGACATTGTCATTCCGGGGCGCGGCGTAAGCCGCGAACCCGGAATCCATAGTCAGCAAGAGAAAAGCTGTATTCCGGGCTCGCGAACCATAGCGTGTCGAAGACGCGCGTGAACGCGCTTCTGCTTCGCGCCCCGTAATGACGAAGCAATTACTTTTTCAGCGGCACCTGGAACAACTCGGCAATCTGTTCCTTGGTCAGTTCCTTATCGATGAACTTGAGCGTCACCGCTTCCGGCAGCAGCGTATCGAGGCCCTTGACCTGGTCCGGCTCAAGGATGCTGCGCGGGAAGAAATCGTCGCGGACGCGACGCGCCATCTTCTCGTCGATCTTGGCGAATTCGGCATAGTCCTTGATCGCCTGATCGTTCGAATACATGTAGTCGATGGTTTCGCGATAGGCCTGCATGTAGCGGAGCAGGGCGTCGCGCTTCTTGGCCAGCGTGTCCGCATTGACGGCGATCACGCGGATGGTCTGGCCAGCGACGATTTTGGCATCAGTCGCCTTGGCAATGAGATTGATCTTGCCTTCATCCATCTCCTTCAGACCGAAAGGCGGGGCGGCCCAGCCGACATCGACCTGTCCGGTCATGACGGCGGTCAGCGTCGAGGGGGGCGAACCGGTCGCCTGCGGCTTGGCGGTCAGCTTGAATTCGTTGATGAAGGCCAGCACGACCGAGTTGGTCGAGGAGCCGCGCGACGAGAAGGCAATGGTCTTGCCGTTGGTGTCCTTCAGCGTCTTGATGCCGGAATCAGCTTTCGCGTACCAGTAATCGGCGGCGCCGGTCGCTTGTGCACCGATCACCCGGACCGGAGCTCCTTTGCCATAGGCGCTGATGGCACCCATCGTGCCGATAGCGAGGCCAATATCGACGCTGTTGGAAATCACCGGCTGCAGCGTTTCGCCGCTGCCGGAGGTGTAGGTCATGTCAAGTTCGATGCCGTGCTTCTTGAAGATGCCGGCTTTCTCGCCGATGTGCGAAATCGCGGTGTCCCAGTTGCCACGTTGACCGATGGCGAGTTTCAGCTTGTCCTGCGCCATCGCAGCCGGTGTCTGCACCAACGCGGCAGCTGCAAGCGCTGCTGCATAGAGCAGCGCTGTCGTTGTTCTCATGGGAATCCTCCGTTCTGTTCTTTTAAAATCGTTTGATGGAATCGAGACCGCCA
>JAEXXW010000719.1 GCA_023405565.1 Pseudomonadota bacterium | reverse complement strand
GTCCGTAATCGCCAGGCTGCACAAGGTCACCGCTGAGGCACTGAAGGCGCCCGAGGTGAAGGAAAAGCTCGCAAGCCAGGGAGCCATCCTTGTCGGCAACACGCCGGAAGAATTTGCTGCCTACATTCAAAGCGAAATCGACAAATGGGCGAAGGTCGCAAAGGCGGCAAACATCAAACCGAACTAAAGTCGATATCATCTTCGTCATGCCCGGCCTTGTGCCGGGCATCCACGTCCTTCTTCGCAACAAGACGTGGATGGCCGGGTCAAGCCCGGCCATGACGAGGATAGATTTCCATTTCCATCAATTCAGCGGCACTTCTCATCTGCATGACCTGCGCCTCTCCCCTCCGCTGGACCGCCAACGAACCCAGCATCTGCTACACGCTCGACGGCACTGGATCGCGCAACCTGATCGCGATCCATGAACTCGGCGGCAGCCTCAGCAGCTTCGCCGGAATCGTGCCGCACCTGCAGCGCGACTTCCGTATCCTGCGTTACGATCAGCGCGGCGCGGGCCTGTCGGAAAAGCCGCGTCAGCCCTTTACCTTCGCTGACCATGTATCGGATCTCGAACGCGTGCTGGATCATGCCGGCATCGCCCCGCCCTATCACCTTCTAGGGCTCGCAGCCGGTGCCGCCATCGCTGTGGCCTTCGCCCACAGGCATCCGAAGGACAGCGTAGCGCTGGCACTCTGCGCGCCGGCCTTGTCGGTCAGCGCAGATCGCCGCAAATATCTTGAGGGACGCACAGCGCTGGCCGCACGCGAGGGCATGCGCGCGGTCGAAGGCGATACGCTGTCACGCTCCTATCCGGAGCGCTATCGCGAGCGCGACCCGGCCCGCTTCGCGGCCTATCGCGCTTTGTTTCTCGCCAACGATCCGGTCAGCTATGGCCATATCAACATGGCCTTCGCCGATGCCGATATCGGCGAAGCTATCGGCATGTTACGCGCGCAATGCCTGCTGCTCGCGGGCGAACATGACGGCTTGCGGCCACCCGAACAGGTGAAGGCGATTGCCGCTCAGATCGAGGGCGCGCGGTTCGACGTGATCGATTCCGGCCATATCATGCCGGTGCAGGCACCCGAGGCTATGAGCAGCGCGGTGCGCGCGTTCCTGATGCGCTAGTACCGGCTTTTGCTCCGTTAGCGCGGCCCGTACGGGTTCTTCCAGACGCCGGCCTTGCGTCCTGCCAGCAACCAATAGACAAAGCCACCAACGATACCGGCCGCGATGACGAGCTGCAGACCGTAGCCAACCGGCGAAATATCCGTCGAGTTTTCAAGCTGCAGCGAAATATCGGAACTGTACCAGGCAATCGCGGCGATCAAGCCGCCGCCAATGGCATAATAGAAGATCGAGCGCAGATCGAAGCTCTCGGCAATCGCCACAAGAACCACAGCGGGCACGAAGGCGGCTGCACCAGCAAAGCTGGTGGCGAAAAACGCTGCGGTAAAGAACACGAATTTCTCGATCGGATCGGAATTGTTGGTCACCAGTTCCGGCGCCATGATGCCGATCGCCAGCGCGATACCGGCGGCGATGAAGGAAAAGATCAGCGCGAACAGGATGATAAAGAAGCGGGCAACGAATGACATGGCTGGGCCCCACGAAGATCATCCTTCATAGGGCGGCGACCGATTCTCTTCAATCCGGTGTGGAAAGGGTCAATCCGTCATCGCCATGGCACGCAGGGCCATGCGCTCGCGGGCCGAGAGCTTCTCGGTCTCGCTCTTGAGCTGGCCACAGGCGGCTAGGATATCGCGGCCGCGCGGGGTCCGCACCGGCGAGGCATAGCCGGCATTGAACACCACTTCGGAAAATTTCTCGATCTGCTCCCAGTCGGAGCATTCGTATTGGCTGCCGGGCCAGGGATTGAACGGGATCAGGTTGATCTTGGCCGGAATGCCCTTGAGCAGCCGCACCAGTTCCTTGGCTTCGGCCAGCGAGTCGTTGACGCCCTTCAGCATCACATATTCGAAGGTGATGCGCCGCGCATTCGACACGCCGGGATAGTTCCGGCACGCGTTCATCAAGTCCTTGATCGGATACTTCCTGTTCAGCGGCACGAGCTCGTCGCGCAGGTCGTCACGCACGGCATGCAACGAAATCGCCAGCATGCAGCCGATTTCCGCGCCGGTGCGCTCGATGTTGGGAATCACACCCGATGTTGACAGCGTAATACGCCGCTTGGACAGCGACAGGCCCTCGCCATCGGATGTGACGAGCAGGGCTTCGCGCACGGCATCGAAATTATAAAGCGGCTCGCCCATTCCCATCATGACGATGTTGGAAACGCAGCGTTCGCCTTCAGTCGGAAGGCCGGGGCCAGTCGCTCGCGTCTGGCCAAGGAAATCGCCGAGCCGGTCACGTGCGACCATGATCTGGCCGACGATCTCACCAGGCGTCAGGTTGCGCACGAGGCGTTGCGTGCCGGTGTGACAGAACGAGCAATTCAGCGTGCAGCCGACCTGGCTCGATACGCAGAGCGTGCCGCGATCGCTTTCGGGGATATAGACGCACTCGATCAGATGCGGCCGCTCGCCGGGATTTTCGCTGGCCAGCTTCAGCAGCCATTTGCGGGTGCCGTCGTTGGAGACCTGTTCGGTTACGACCTCCGGCCGGTCGAGCGTGAAATGCTTTTCCAGCTCGGTCCGCAAATCCTTGGCGATGCTCGACATCGGCGAGAAGTCATGCGCGCCGCGCACATAGAGCCAATGCCAGATCTGCTGCGCGCGCATCTTGCGCTCGCGTTCCGGCACACCGATGCCGCCGAGCATTTCGGCGAGGCCCACGCGCGACACGCCGACCAGCGAGGGCTTGTCGGGCGCGACATAGACCTCGAGCGGGGTCTTCTCGAGCGGAACTGTGGCGGCGAGGGTCGTCATAGGCCGGTATATAGGCGAGTTGGCTGTGTTTTGCCGAGCCCGCTTTTGCTCATTCTAAAGAGATGCGTAAAGCGACCCGGCAATGACCAAGAAATGGCTTCCCTAGCCTTCGGCTACCGGCACTCCTGCGCCGCGCGGTCGAGCGCCTGGCCGACACCTTTCAGCGAAAACCGGTCGGTTGTCTTGGTGCCGCGGCCCGATTCGCCCCGCACGGTCACATCGGAACCGCGCCGCATGGCCTCGATCAGCCGGGCTTCCTCGGCGGCATTCTTGACCCAGGCACCGTCATTCTGCGTGTACATGGCAAAATTGGTGCTGCCGATTTCGACCACCGCATCGCTGTTCGCCTTGAACGGATAGCCGATGATAACCGAGACCTCTTCCTTCACCTTCTCCGCCGGCCGGGTCGAGACAAACAGCCAGGCCGGGTCGCGCGGACGGCCGGGCGGGTTGGTTTCGGACGTCGAGGGCTTGGCGAGCGCGAAGCAGACCTTCTTGCCACCCGGCGAGGCCGTATAAGCACCCCAGTCACCAAACTGGCCAAGAAGCTGCGCTCCCGCTGTCGGCGATTGCGCCAAGGCGTCGCCGTCGGGAAGGCCCGCCAACGTCAATGCGCCGAGAAGGCTGAAGAGAACGGGAAATCCTCGAAGGACAGTCATCGCGCGCACCTTGAGAATCGGGGGCCGAACGATTCGGAACGACCGCCGAGACGTTATCACAATCGAGCGTTTGCAATAATAAGTGAAAATCGGCGATGTCATGGCATGTGGGTATCTTGGCATGTGGGTATCTTGTTTCGAGAACCCGTGCCGGACGTTTCGCCGCAGCCCGATACCGAGCCGCGGACGGGAGCAAAGATGAAAGCCATTCTCTGTCATCGCTACGGCACAGCCGACGACCTCGAACTTGTTGAATTACCGGAGCCGCAAGCCGGCGAAGGCGACGTCGTCGTCAAGGTTGCCGCCGCGGCTTTGAATTTCTTCGACACCCTGCTGATCGCCGGCAAGTATCAAATCAAACCGGACTTTCCGTTTTCGCCGTCGGCCGAATTTG
>JAEXXW010000694.1 GCA_023405565.1 Pseudomonadota bacterium | reverse complement strand
GAGCTGCTGCGCCAGCTCTATCAGACGAAGAACAAATGGTCGTTCCTGGTCGATGGCACCGCGCGCGCGGGCGTGGAGGCGATCCTCGTCTCGATCGTCTCGCCGGGCGACAAGGTGCTGGTGCCGGTGTTCGGCCGCTTCGGCCATCTGCTCGCGGAAATCTGCAAGCGCTGTGGCGGCGATGTCGTCACCCTCGATCGCGAATGGGGCACGGTGTTCACGCCGGACGAAATCGAAGCGGCGATCAGGCAGCATCACCCGCGCGTGCTCGCCGTCGTGCATGGCGATACCTCGACCACGCTGGCACAACCGCTCGATCAGATCGGCGACATTTGCCGCAAGCACGATGTGCTTCTCTACACCGACGCGACCGCCTCGCTCGGCGGCATGAATGTCGCCATCGATGCATGGAAAGTGGATGCGGCGTCCTCGGGCTTGCAGAAGTGTTTGTCGGGACCGCCCGGCTCATCGCCGGTCACGCTCAATGACCGCGTGGTCGATGTGGTGAAGCGCCGCCGCCATGTCGAGGAAGGCATCAAGCCGGCGGGTTTCATCGAAGGCGACGGCCCGATCATTTCGTCGAACTATTTCGATCTCGGCATGCTGATGGATTACTGGAGCGAAAGCCGCCTCAACCATCACACCGAAGCGACCTCGATGCTGTATGCGGCGCGCGAAGCGGTGCGTATCATTCTCGCCGAAGGTCTCGACGCATGCTTCGCCCGCCACAAGCTGGCGAGCGACGCCATCACCGCGGGGCTCACCGAAATGGGGCTCACGCTGTTTGGCGATCAGCGCCACAAGATGCCGAACGTCACCGGCGTCTATATCCCCGAAGGCGTCAACGGCGATGCCGTGCGCGGCATGATGCTGAACGATTTCGGCATCGAGATCGGCACGTCATTCGGTCCCCTGCACGGCAGGATCTGGCGTATCGGCACGATGGGCTACGTCTGCCGCAAGGAAAATGTGTTGCTCTGCCTCGCCGCACTCGAAACCTGCCTGCGACAGACTGGCTTTCGCGCCAAGCCCGGCGTCGATGCCGCGTTGTCGATCTATCGCGGCGCCGGACAATAATCCTTCAAGCCGCATCCGGTCCGCCGTCACCATAAAAAACGGTCCTGCCGCGATGCGAACAGGACCGTGAAGGGACTTGACGAACGGGGCCGATCCATCCGGTTCGGCGCGCCACTTCTTTAGAGCGGCGACGTAACAGCCACATGACGTTACCAGCCTGTGGATAACCTGCCCGCTTGTGGCCCCTTTTGGGCCGAAAATTCCTTGAAACCGCCCCTCTCCCGTCACGCCCCGGCGCGTCAATCCCGTTAGGCCAACAACCGGGGAGGGACACGGGATGTCTTGGCTTAACAGTATTTCGGGGGACCGGTTTTCCTTGTTCAGCGCATCGTTCTTCGTCAGACATTTTGCCTTTGCTGGTGTCGTTTTCGCTGCTCTCTTTGCTGCTCTGCCGGCGCAGTTTGGAACCGGCGGATCAAAGCAATTCCCCCCGGACTCTGATCTCGGGCGCGCATCAAGCGCCACCGAAACACTGGCACACTGGCTGCAACCGTCGACAGCGGCGGCGGCGCCGCGGCATCGTCAACGCGCAAGGAATGCGCGAACGCAGACGAGGAAGACCGACATTGCGAGCGAGACAGCGCCGGAACAATCCACGCCGGCGCTCGCACCGCTCACGCCCTACATCCAGATCTGGCCACAGGCGCACCCCGTGAAAAGCGATGCGCCCGAGGCGATGGCGCAATTGTCGTCCCAGAACTTCGCGCATCAGGACTTCACGCGTCTGGACTTCGTGCGTGAGGATGTCATGCGTCAGGACGGCATGCATGTCGCCGGGAAGGGCGATCGTCTGGCCGCCGTTTCAAGCAATGACGAGGATATCGTTCAGGCCGACGAACTGAGTGAGCTTGATCGCGCCGCGCCCCCGCTCATTCACCCGGACGGTCTTATCGAAGCGCGCGCGCAGCCGGTCGCACTCACCGCAACGGATGGCCGGGCGGCGCCGGATGCGGGCGAGACAACCGGTCCGGTCAGCCGCTTCCTGGCTTTTGCGGAGAGCGTTAAAGCCATTCCGCAAGCGCCATGGTTCGATTCCGTGTTGATCGTCATGGCCGGCGTCATTTCCGCTTTTGCCGCCGCGCGCTTTTTCATGCGAGCGTGACAATTATCCGTCAGATCTTTACCGCCGCAACTTCTCAAGTTCGGGGAATGGCTGCCAGGTCGCATCCTTGCATTGATCGCCGCGAGCCAGCGCCAGCGTGTCGAGACGGCCGGACAGGAAGGCCACCATGCGGTCCCTGCTGCCCTCGTATTTGCCGACCGAATTCTTGGCATTGAAGCGCAGGCACGAGACGTAACGCTGCGTGCCGCCGACCGTCATCAGGGCCGGCTCGGTGATAAAGGCCTCGCGCACGCCGGTCGGATCGTTCAGATAGGTTCGCAGATAAGCAAGGATTTCCGTCTTGTAATTTGCCGGCGGCACATTCGGTTCGCCGCTCATCACGGGCGGTGGCGATGATGCGCATGCGCTCAGCATCGCTGCGGCAAAACAAGCCGCAACGACCTGCGCGCATCCGAAGCCTCTCACTGGCGTGCCGCCTCTGCGTCCTGGATCGTGCGCCATATCCGCTCCGGAGTAGCGGGCATCTCGATATGCTCGACACCATAGGGCGACAATGCATCGACGATGGCATTGACCACCGCTGCCAGCGCGCCGACCGTTCCTGCCTCGCCCGCCCCCTTCACACCGAGCGGATTGTTCGGCGTCAGCACTTCATTGGCCTTGCAGATGAAGGACGGGAAATGCGCGGCGCGCGGCATCGCATAATCCATGAAAGACCCGGACAGAAGCTGACCGTCCTCATCATAGGCGATGTTCTCGAACAGGATCTGGCCGACGCCCTGCACCACGCCGCCATGCACCTGGCCCTTGACCAGCAGCGGATTGACGACACGGCCGACATCATCGACGACCACGTAGTTGATGACCTTGCAAACGCCGGTATCGGGATCGATCTCGACCTCGCAGACGTGGCAACCGTTGGGGAATGTCGCCGCTTTTGGCGCCGAGATCACCTTCTCCGAGAAACCGAATTCGCGGTTCAGGCTGGGATCGCGCAAGACGTAGGACATTTTCGCGACGTCCTTGATGCCGACCCGGCGATCGGTCCCGGCGATCGCGAACTGACCGGCTTCAAAAACAATATCGCCGGCATCGGCCTCGAAATGCGCGGCGGCAATCTTCTTGCCGCGCTCGATCAGCCGGTCGGCGGAAATGCGCAGCGAGTTCGACCCCGTGATGATCGAGCGGCTGCCGAATGTGCCGACGCCGAACTCGATCATGTCCGTGTCGCCATAGCGCACTTTGACATCGGATGTTTCGAGGCCAAGGAAATCGGCGACGATCTGCGCGAAGGTAATCTCGTGTCCCTGCCCGTGCGAATGCGTGCCCATCGATACGACGACGCCACCGGTGGAATCGAACTTGATCTCGGCGGCTTCCGGATTCGGCGCCGCCGCCGGACCACCGGAAATCTCGATCGCATTAGCAATGCCGATGCCGCGCAGGCGACCGCGCTTTTTCGCGTCCTTCTTGCGCTTCTCCGCGCCGGACCAGTCGGCGAGTTCCAGCGCATCGTCCATGTTGCGTTCGAATTCGCCGGAATCATAGGTGAACACGAATTTCGTGTCGTAGGGCATTTGTTCGGGCGCGATCATGTTCCTGCGCCGCAACTCCACATGATCCATGCCAAGGCGCTTGGCGGCGAGATCGATCACGCGCTCGATCGCGTAGATGGCTTCCGGGCGGCCCGCGCCGCGATAAGGCGCCGTTGGCGGGGTATTGGAGAAAACACCCGTGACACGCGAATGGATATGTGGCGTGCGATAGACGCCAGCCAGTCCACCGAGATTGTTGGTCGGGACATGCAGCCCCATCGGCGAGATGTAAGCGCCGATATTGGCCGTGGTGTCGACCTTCAATGCGAGGAAATTGCCTTTGTCATCGAGGCCCAGCGTCGCTGTTGAATAGTTGTCGCGCGCATGGAAGTCCGACAGGAAGCTTTCGCCGCGCTCACCCATCCACAGCACCGGACGACCGGTGATGCGGGCGCCGACCATCGACATGACATATTCGGGGAATGCCGCTTCCTTGAGGCCAAACCCGCCGCCGACATCCGGTGCGATCACCCGCACGCGGTTGCCGGGAATGCCGAACACCTCGGTGGCAAGCTGCTCGCGCACGCCATGCGGATTCTGCAATCCGCAATACAGCGTGTAGGCTTCCGTCACCGGATCGTAGCTCGCGAGCGCCGCACGCGATTCCATCGTCACCGCGGTGATGCGGTTGATGACATAGGTGAAGCTGACCTTGTGTTTGGCCTTGGCCAGCGCCTCGTCGACGGCCGCGCGGCTTCCGGCATCGAAGACGAAGCAGGTGTTGTTCGGCGCCTGCGGCCAGAGCTGCGGCGCATCGGGATCTGCCGCGCTGCGGGTCTCGGTGATCGCCGGCAGCGCCTCCCACTCGATGGCGATCTGCTCGGCCGCGTCCTTGGCCTGATCGAGGGTCTCGGCGAACACGGCCGCGACAGCGTCGCCCACATACAAAGCCCGCTCGCGCGCCAGCGGCAGATAAGGCGGCTCGAAATTCGGGGAGCCGTCCGGCGCCTTGCGCTTGACCTTGGACTGGATGCTGCCGAGCGCCGCGACCTCCGGGTCTTCGCCGGTCAGCACGAGATGCACGCCCGGCATCGCCTCGGCCGCGGATTTATCGATGCTGACAATCCGCGCCGCGCCATGCGGCGAGCGCACCATGAAAAGGCGCAGCGAATTGGCGGGGGCAAGGTCAGCGGTGTAGCGGCCAAGGCCGCGAACAAGGCGAAGGTCTTCGGTCCGCGGAAGCGATTTGCCAATAAAACGGTATGTCATGCCGGAAGAGCTTGAGGAGGGATCGGAAAGCCAGCGTTCTTTTTCTTAGCCGCTTCGGGCCGCCGCGTCATGTGGGCAGACAGCATCGTCCATATTCACTTTGGTGCACCAGGCATGCCGCCAGTCGCGCGGTTCCGGCCGCGCGTGCCGCGCGGACTGCGACATCGTCCAACACTTTCCACCACCGGACGGA
>JAEXXW010000687.1 GCA_023405565.1 Pseudomonadota bacterium | reverse complement strand
GGTCATAGTCGCGGAATACATAACCAGCCGAAAACAGACCGAATTCCGGGATCTGCTGCTCGATCTCGAAGGTGGTCATCGTGCTCATTTCGAGATTGCCGCGCTGGATCGCCGGCAATTCGGTCCCCTGGCGGAACAGCGAGGAATTCGGATGTACGGAGATTGCCACCTGCCCGGGCAGGTCGCGTTCGACATTCTCCTTGAACTGCTGAAGCGCACGCGTCAGCCAATCCTGCTCGGCGGCGGCCGTCGAAATGCGAAACTGAATGGGCGCCCCTTGCGCGAATGCAAGGCGAGGCGCGCCTCCTGCAAGCGCAAGCGCGCCCGCAACCATGGTCCGTCTGGTGATCATGTCGACACTCCTTAAGTTGCGCCGTTCACCCGGTCAGCGGTTCACGAATGGTAACTGAGAGAGTTCCTATCCCCTCGATTTGCGCATCGACACGATCGCCGACCGAAAGGAATGTCTGTTTCGGCACGCCAACACCGGCGGGCGTGCCTGTCAGCACAACATCGCCCGGATCGAGCGTCATGATGCGCGAAAGAATTTCGATTTGCTCGGCGATCGAGAAGATCATGTCGGTCGTGCGACCGTCCTGCTTGACTTCGCCATTCACCGAAAGTTTCAGCCCGACATTCTGCGGATCGGAAATAGCAGACGCCGGGACGATCCGCGGCCCGAGCGGACAGCAAGTATCGTGCGCTTTGCCCGCGACCCAATCCAGCTTGTAGAATGTGTCAGGCGCGCGGTTATGATCGCGCGCGGAAAAATCGATGCCGATCGTATAAGCGGCAACATAGGAGAGCGCTTCCTCGGCCTTCACAGCCCGAGCACGCTTGCCGATCACCGCAGCCAACTCGATTTCCCAGTCAAATGCCTTGGTGTCGATCGGCATATGCACGGTCGCACCCTCGCCCACGACTGCATTGCGCGCCGGCTTGAAGAAGAAGAACAGCCGCTGTGCTTCCTTGCGCGTGTCGGGCACGCCCATCTCCTTGAGATGGTCGTAGTAATTGGCGCCCGCGCAGAGCACCTTTCCGGGATAGAGCAACGGCGACAACCTGTCGGATGTCGGCGGCACCTTGTCCTCGTCGCGCACCATTGCCGCCGCCTTGTTCAGCGCGACGCGCGAACGCTCCCAATCGGCGAAAAGGCTTGCAACATCGGATACGCCACTGAAGCCCACGCGCGCGAGCGAAGGTTCCAATCGATAGAGATTGTCGCCAACTTCGAGACAGGCCGTCGGCCCGTTCACATCGACGGTTGCAAGCGCCCAGCTGGCAGCGGTCATTCGTCCCATTTCCCCTGTTGTCATGAATTGCATCAGAATTTATAAATTCTGTCAAACGTGAGATTCCAGATTTCCATGAATGATCCACTGGCCCCTTTCGATCTTGAGCCGCGCTCGGAAGCCGAACGCGCCTATCAGGTGCTGCGACGTGAATTGCTGAACGGCGAGTGGTTACCGCAAGAGCGATTGCGACCATCCGCCCTTCAACAGCGCTTCGAGCTTGGTCTGACGCCGATCCGCGAAGCGCTGATGCGTCTTGCCGCCGACGGGCTCGTGCAAGGCGAAGCGCAGCGCGGCTATCGTGCTTGCGGCGTCTCCGGCTCGGAATGGAAAGATCTGATGTCGACGCGGCGTGAACTTGAACAATCGTGCCTGATACAGGCGATGCAACTTGGCGACGCGACTTGGGAAGCGAGGATCGTCGCAGCCATGCACCTGCTCGCCCGCACGCCGCTGCCGAAGACCGCAAGCGATCGCAAGTCGGCGGAATTGTGGGAAGTGCGCCACCGCAATTTCCATTATGCGCTGGTTTCGGCCTGCGGATCGAATTGGCGTTTGCGTTTCTGGGGCACCCTGACCGACCATTCGGAGCGCTACCGGAAGCTGCGTCTTCTGCGCCACAAAGAATCTGCCGCATATGTGCAGAATGCGATCGGCGATCACCAAACGATCATGGACGCCGTGCTCGCGCGTAATATTCCCAAGGCGACCCAATTGATGGATGAACACCTGGCAACAACGGAACGGGCGATTTCGGAATTGCTGCGCCATGCCGACAACGGCAAAGGCAGCCGCAAACAGAAGACTTAAAAAATACGGGGCGATAAATCGCCCCGCACCAGTCGTCAACGGTGACTTATTCTTGTTGTCCCGGCACCGCCCGTTCCTGTATTCAATCCGTTTAGTTATCGAATTTCAGATTGCCGGCCTTGATGACGTCGGACCACATCTTCTGTTCGTCGGCAATGATTTTTGTGAATTCATCGCTCGCCGTCCCGGTCGGCCGCACAGCCATAGCCTGCAGTTTCCCCTTCACATCGGTCTGCGTGATCACGGCATACAGTTCCTTGTGAATCTTATCTATAACGGCCTTCGGCGTTCCGGTTGGAACAAAAAAGCCGCTCCAGAGGCTGACATTCACATCGGGAAAGCCGGCTTCAGTCATAGTCGGGACGTCCGGCAGATCAGGAAAGCGCTCCTTCGAGAGCACGGCAAGCGCACGCAACTTGCCTGCCTTCACCTGGGGCACCATCGGCGGCGGATCGCCAATCGTCATTGTTGCGTTGCCCGCGATCACGGCGAGAATGGATTCCGCCGAGCTCTTGTAGGGAATCGCCGTGCCGAGAGCGCCCGATTTCATCTTGAATAATTCGGACGGCAAGGTGAAAGCTGGCGACGATGTCGCATAATTGGCCTTGTCAGTATTCGCCTTGGTCCACGTGACGAGATCCTGCGCCGTTTTGGCTGGATGGTCGCTCGCCACCGTCAGGAAAAGCGGAAAGTCGCCGATCATCGTGACCGGAATGAAATTCTTCAACGTCTGATAGTCGGTCTTGTAGATCAGCGGACCAACCGTCATCGCGCCGCTGGCGCCGACCAGGATCGTGTAACCATCAGCCGGCTCGCGCGCGACATATTCCGCCGACAGACGGCCGCCCGCTCCGGCCTTGTTTTCGACCACGACGGTCCATCCCGTGCGCTTGGTCAATTCGTTCTGGATCAGGCGCGCAAAGATGTCGTTGCCGCCGCCGGCTGCGAAACCGACGATCATGCGGATCGGCTTGTTGGGAAACGACGCTGCGGCATCCTGCGCAGAGGCCGAATGGACCATACCAACGGAAAGGCTCGCAACGAAAATGCCAATGGCGAGCGCTGAGCGGCCAAGCCACCCTGAAACCATACTATTCCTCCCTCACGGGTTTTGTCGCCGGCCCTTATTGATCGAGCCGGTCACCCTTTGATTCTCACCATAGCGGGTTCGCCCCCGCCCGGGATAGCCAATTTTTTTAGTGTGCGTTTGTGTCCGGCAACCGGACATCTACACGATCGGCAGACCGGTATAGTTTTCGGCCAGTGACGTCGCCGCCGCCCTGGAATTGGCGATATAGTCCAGCTCCGCCAATTGCCGGCGTCGGTCAAACGGCACTTCGTTGGGGAAGACGTGGAATATCTGCGTCATCCACCACGAGAAGCGCTGCGCTTTCCAGACACGCTCCAGACAGGTCCTGGAATAGCTCTCGAGCAGATCGGTCTTGCGCGACTTGTAAAAAGCATCGAGTGCACGGGACAGCATGCGTACATC
>JAEXXW010000676.1 GCA_023405565.1 Pseudomonadota bacterium | reverse complement strand
CAACTTGCCGGCCTGCAGGAAGGTCAGCACGTCGGAGATCGAAGGAAACATCACATCGAGCTGACCTGCCAGCATGTCGTTCAGCGCCGGTCCCTGGCCGCGATAGGGCACATGGATCATCTGCGTGCCGGTGGCGCGCTTGAACAATTCACCGCCGAGATGCGTCGGCGAGCCGGTGCCGGATGAGCCGAAATTGCCCTTGTCGCCGGACGCCTTCAATTGCGCGACAATCTCCTTGAACGATGCATCCTTGAATTTCAGACCCGGCACGATGACCTGCGGATACACGGTCACCAATGTCAGCGGCGCGAAGTCCTTCACCGGATCATAGGGCAGCTTCGGATAAAGCGACACGTTGCTGGCATGCGTACCGGTCGTCGCCATGAACAGCGTGTAGCCATCGGGCTGCGAACGCGCCGCTTCGGCGGCACCGAGATTGCCGCCAGCGCCCGGCTTATTCTCGACCACCACCGGCTGGCCGAGCGCCTTCGACAATTCGTCGGCGATGACGCGCGTCTGCGTATCGGCGCTGCCGCCAGCGGGGAACGGAACGACGATGCGCAGATTGCGGGTCGGCCAATCCTGCGCAAGCACCGCGGATGGCGCTGCTGCAACCAGCAACGCGGCGATCAGCAAACGAATGACAGTCATGAATGCGCTCCCAGAAAGAAATCGATGGCAAGTGTGTTGAACAGATCCGGCTCCGTGCGCGACAGCGCATGGCCGCCGCGCTTTTCATAATGCACGCGCGCATTGGGAATGCGGGCCGCAAAATCCTCGGAGAAATAACGCGGCGTGATGATGTCGTCGTCAGCGCACACGATCATCGTCGGAATGGAGATACGACTCAGCTCGTCGCGCCGGTCGAAGGCGAGGATCGCATCAAGCCGACTGGCCTGCACATCCGGATCGCCGATCTGGCTTGCGGCCGCGATTTCCGCCTCCTTCAGCGCCTCATGATTGGCGTTGATCCAGTAAGGCGGGTACAGCAACAGCGAGGTGTATTTCGCATAGCCTTCGGTGCCGAGGCCCGAATGGATCTGACGCCGCAGGTCGAACAGACGATGCCGATAAGGATCGCCGTGCGTCGTGCTGGCATAGATCATCAGTGAGCGCAGGCGGCCGGGATAATCCAGCGCCGTCGCCGCACCGATCGCACCACCGGTCGAATGACCGAGATAATGCGCCGCCTCCAGACCCGCCGCATCCATGATGGCGATGAGATCGGCTGACATCTGCTCGACCGATGTCACCCTCGTTTTGCTGGATTTTCCGGTGCCGCGCTGATCGAACAGATACAGGGTGAAATGCTGCTCAAGTGCCGCACGATTCGGCTGCCAATAGCCCATCACGCCGCCAAGGCCCGCTGCAAGGATCAGCGGCGGGCCCTTGCCCGACGCCTCCCAATAGAGGTCGGCGCCGTCACATTGCGCAACCGGCATTCTCAGCGCCCGACATGCGCGATCGAGGCGATCTCGACCAGGAATTCCGGCCGCACCAGATCGGCGCGGATGCAATAGCGTGCCGGAGGCTGGCTCGGGAAATATTCGCGATAGACTTCATTCATCGCCGCATAGTCGGCGAGGTCCTTCAGGAAGATCGAGTTGAAGGTGATGTCGGCCATGGTGCCTCCGGCGGTCTCGATCACCGACTTGATCGCATCAAGCACGGCGCGCGTCTGCGCCTTCACATCGCCGACGCCGACAGTCTTGCCGTCCTTGTCCATCGCCAGCATGCCGGAGACATAGACGACGCCATCGGCCTTGGTGCCGGGCGAATACGGTGCGAGCGGTGGCGGCGAACCGGCGGGAATAATCGTTTCTTTCGGCATCATGGTCTCCTAGATCACGATGACTTTGGATCGACTCGATCCAAAGTCATAAACGTGATCGATTCTCATAATTTAGAGCATGATGTCATCCGAAAACCGCTTCGCACTTTTCGGCATCATGCTCTAAGGACGGAAAAGCTTGCAAAATCGATGCCGTTGAACGGCTTTTTATTGTGACGCGTTTTCTCTACACGAACCGGCCGCCGCCGGACGAAGCCGGCTATGGCCGACGAAGGCCGGTGCCCACTTCGCTCGAAAACGCCTTAGGTTGGCGGCGTGTTGTTACGGGCCAGCACATCGCCGGCGAGATACAGCGAACCGCCGATCAGAATGCGTGGCGGCGTATCGAAGGGCAGAGCCTTGATCACCGTCAACGCAGCTTCGACATCGCTGGCGCTTTCGGCAGGGATGCCGATCTTGTTCGCAACTTCAGCAATCTGCTCCGGCGGAAGGCTGCGCTCGGCATGCGGAACGGGAATCGCATAAAGGCTCAGCGCGAGGCCGCTGAAATGGCGCAGATAGCCTTCGAAATCCTTCGTGCCCAGCATGCCGACGATCATCACCAGCGGCTTGGGAGCGCGTTCCTCGATGTCGGCGAGCGAAACGGCGACCGCACGGCCGCCATCGGGATTGTGACCGCCATCGAGCCAGATCTCGCTTCCTGCCGGCGCGAGCGAAACGAGATGGCCATGCGTCAAACGCTGCATGCGCGCGGGCCATTCGGCTTTCAGGAGACCTGTCTCATAAGCGTGGACCGGAATGCGCAAGCCCGACGCACGCAAGGCCGCAACCGCGACGCCGGCATTCACGAACTGATGCCGCCCCGGCAATTTCGGCCCCGGCAGATCGAGCAGGCCATTATCATCCTGATAGACGAGACGACGATGCTCCTCGCTCGCATTCCAATGCTCGCCGGCAACCAGAAGCGGTGCACGCACACGCTGCGCCGCGCGCTCCATGATCGACAGGGCCTCCGGCATTTGCGGTCCAATGACAGCGCGTACGCCGCGCTTGATGATGCCGGCTTTTTCCGCCGCGACGCTTTCGATCGAATCGCCGAGATAATCGGCATGATCGAGCGAGACAGGCGTGATGACGCTCAGCAGCGGCGCATCGACGACATTGGTGGCATCGAGCCGGCCGCCAAGCCCGACTTCCAGCAGCAATACATCGGCCGGACGCCGCGAGAACAGCAGCATGCCGGCGGCAGTCGTGATCTCGAATACCGTGATCGGCTCGCCCGCATTCACGCGCTCGCATTCCTCCAGCGTCGCGCGCAGCTCGTCATCGCCAACCAGCTTGCCGCCACCCTCGGCCGCGAGCCGAAAGCGCTCGTTGAAGCGCACGAGATGCGGCGACGTATAGACATGCACATGCTGGCCTGCGCTTTCCAGGATCGACCGCATGAAGGCGATGGTCGAGCCCTTGCCATTGGTGCCGGCCACATGGATCACCGGCGGCAACTTGCGCTCGGGATGATCGAGACGCGCCAGCAGCCGCCACATCCGGTCGAGCGACAGATCGATCAGCCGGGGATGCAGCGCAAGCAGGCGCGAGAGTATGTCGTCAAGCGCGGTCATAGAGAATGACTAGCACGGCCAGCGCCTCTCCGCGAAGACGGAGAGTGAGGATAAGCCTGCCGTCTCCCCTTCGCCGGCAGGCGTGGAGCGAATTTCAACAATTCAAGCTTAGGCGGACGCTGCCGCCATTTCCGCCGCAGGCAGCGCTGGCCGCGATGAGGATGCTGTTGCCTTGGTGAGCAGACGGCAGATGCGTGCCAGGGTCGCCCGCATCTCATGACGATGCACAACCATATCGACCATGCCATGCTCCTTGAGATATTCCGCACGCTGGAAGCCCGCTGGCAATTTTTCGCGGATCGTCTGCTCGATGACGCGCGGTCCGGCAAAGCCGATCAACGCACCGGGCTCGGCAATCTGCACATCGCCCAGCATGGCATAGGACGCGGTGACGCCGCCCGTGGTCGGGTTGGTCAGCACGACAATGTAAGGCTTTTTCGCCTCGCGCAGCATTTCGACGGCAACCGTCGTACGCGGCATCTGCATCAGCGACAGAATGCCTTCCTGCATGCGCGCACCGCCCGATGCGGCAAAGAGAATGAACGGTGTACCGCGTTCAACGGCCGTTTCCAGTCCCTTCACCACGGCCTCGCCCGCAGCCATGCCGAGCGAGCCACCCATGAATTCGAAATCCTGCACACCGATCACGACCGGGATGCTGTCCAGTCGGCCAAAGCCAAGCTTGATCGCATCGTTCATGCCGGTCTTGGTGCGCGCGTCCTTCAGGCGATCGGCATATTTGCGCTGATCGCGAAACTTCAAAGGGTCGATCGACACTTCCGGCACACCGATATCGAGCCAGGTTTCGCCGTCGAACATCGACTTGAGCCGCGCGGTCGCGCTCATGCGCATGTGGTAATTCGAACCGGGGATAACGAACTGGTTCGCTTCCACATCCTTGAAGAACACAAGCTGACCGGTCTCCGGACATTTGATCCAGAGATTTTCCGGCGTCTCGCGACGATTCAGGAAGGAGCGGATTTTTGGACGGACGACGTTGGAGATCCAGTTCATACGCTTGACTTCACCCTGCACACAAAGCCCGACAACGGGCGCTCTTTGCGGGCTTCATCTACTCCTCTTTGGCCGGCTTTGCCGTATTTTTCGTGAAATCGGTAATAAAATACTTCCACTTGGTGGGAGATTCCCACGACGGCGCTTGAAACCAATGCCGCCGCCCGGCGTTCGCCCCTTAGCTCTCATTGAATTTGGAGACGGCAATGTTCCGCGAGGCACGCCAGGCATGGCTCGGTTTGGGCATGATCTCCATTGTTCTCACGGCTTTTCTGGTCGTGAGCCCGCCGAAAAGCGCCAGCGCCGCGGAGCCGACGACAGATGATGCTCAGCCGGATGTGACAAATTCGCTCGACGCCAAGCCGGATGACGCCGGCAGGGGAGCCATGGTGCTTGAAGGCACAGAAGCCGGCAGCATCCTTGGCAAGGAGGTGCGCAGCGCCGCCGACGAGAAACTTGGCCGCATTGTCGACGTGATCGTCGACCGCCACGGCATCACCCGTGCTGCCGTCATCGATTTCGGCGGCTTTCTCGGCGTCGGCAGCAAAAAGATCGCTGTGGCCTGGGATATCCTGACC
>JAEXXW010000650.1 GCA_023405565.1 Pseudomonadota bacterium | reverse complement strand
TGAGAGAAGTGCACGAGCTCAGCCCTGCGACTCGTTTTGCCGTGATGTCCACGTCGAACACACGCGCTGATGTGCTGAGCTGTCTTTCAGCGGGTTTCCATGGCTTTGTGAATAAGCTGCAGCCGGCGGACGAGATATTGGCAGCGGTTAACGATATGCTGTCCGGTAGAATCTATGTTCCCCGATGGTTGGCCGATGGCGATGACACGAGAGAGGATGTTGATACTCAATCGTGGAACGTCAGCCAGGTTGATATCTTTCGCCTTACGCCACGCCAAAATGAGGTTCTCATGTTGTTGGCGCAGGGTATGTCAAATAAGGAAATAGCCCACAAGCTCCATATCTCGGAGGGGACTGCCAAGATTCATACTGCGGGACTTCTTCGCGCTATCGGTGCCCGCAATCGGACCGAAGCTGCTTTCAAGGCGGCAAATCTGCTTGAAGTTCATAATCGCGCCGGTGGTCAGCTGCCATCTCCGGCTCTTACAAAGAGAGTGAATGGGACAAGCGTCTGAGAGAAGAGCGTGACCGGCGAAAGCAACGCCGGAACGGGCGAGGAGCGCGATCAGGCTTGCTTCAGATCCGATGGGCGCTGAAGATCAAGCGGTGTCGCCAGATTGTTATCGTAAGAAAAAAGACGAACGAGTGTGCGGCCCCTGCGCCATGGCGCCCGAACAAGGGCAGCAATGAGAGTTGAGCGGTCACAACGCGACCGCCGATGTAGCCACATCCTATCGCGATAAGCGGTAAAGGGCGCCAGTACCGTTGCGTGATCTCAATCCTGCCATGATCAGCCAGAGCGCGGAAAGATGATCGGCGATTGACGGCCGCTTCAGGAACTGCCGGCTTATGAGAAACTCCCGCCTAAACAATGCTCTCCCGTTCAGCAGGCTGTCATAGAACCCGCTTTTATGGTGTGCGTCTCACCGAAGCGACGACGTGTCATTTCATCTAGGGCTGAGGGAGATCGCTTGCGCCGGACAATGCTGTAATCGAACGAAGCGAGATTTTGCCCGCGTCGAAATGCCAGGCCGGAGTAAGGCGGCGCCTTCAGACACGATTGCGCGACTATGTCGTGATACTGCGCGAGGCGATATCATTCGTCTGTCAGAAATGTACAAATAAGATGCGCTTGGCCGCTGTTTTACGCTGATTTTGACGATATTAACGCCATTTCTCAGAAGGGCTAGGCCGACCGGATGGTGTAATAGACCTTGCGTCTAGTGCATCAGTCCGAATTTTATTAAACGTAAGTGCATGCAAGCCTTGGATGTCGGTGAACAACTGAGGTTTGGTTATGCGTATCGAAGCTCTTGCGCATGTCGACTCTGGTAGAATTCCGCCGCTGTCTTATGACCTCCGTCGGAGCGAACCCGCCGACGGTCGCAGGCTCTCGACAACGTCGCTCGTTCCGCGGGGGCGGGCCTTGTTCTGGCAAGGAGAGCGTCAGGCCCAGAAAATCGAAATCGTTGAAGGGGTCGTAAGGGCCGTTCGATTGCTCGAAAATGGCAATCGGCAGATTCTCGCATTCTATTGGCCAGGTGATGTCTTGATGCCTACGCAGTCCTCCTGCCAGCAATTTACAGCGGAGGCTGTGACGAATTGTCGGGTCATCCAGACGCCGATGAGCGGCATTTGTCGTGAGAATGAGCCCTGTGGTGCGCATCAGGTTCTATCGGAAATGCTCTCGCTTGTTCTGACGATGGGTCAGAAGAACAGTGTCGCCAGGATAGCCTGGTTTCTTCTGCGGATTCGGAGACATTTGCCCGAAGATAAAAGATTCGCCTCGGCGTTTCAGCTCATGCTGCCGCGAGCCGATATCGCGGACCACGTCGGTACGTCGCTCGAAACCGTTTGCCGGACCCTGGCGGAATTCAAGGTGAGGAAACTCATTGACTTGCCGAACCGGAAAACCATCCGTTTCATCAACGTGCCGGGTCTCACCGAGGTCGCCGAAGATTAAGCAGTCAATTGATTGTGTAAATGGCTTTGAGGCTCCGAATGACACTCGCGCGCGAAGCGAGCATGACGAACCCTCTCTCTCGCCAGCGAAATCGGGACCAGATCGCGGTGCCGATCTCGCTCAACATCGTATCGCCACTTGTTGCCATATTCGATTTGGGCTGGATTGCCCTGTTGGGCGTCGTTACCGGCCTTATTTATCATGCGGCCGCTCTGGAGGGTGAAGGGGCGGCTGCCAATTACGTGGGGTCTGGCATCGCCGTTGCGGCCCTCTATTCCGTCTTTGCTCACGCTGCCCAGCTCTACTGGGCATCGAATCTTCTTCGCATCAGATGGCAGCTCGGACGTTCGACATTTGTTTGGATCACAGCCTTCGTGTTCTTCGCCAGTCTTGTCTTCATTCTGAAGATCGGAGCAGATTTTTCACGCGGGGCGATGATTGTTTTCTTTGTCAGCGGCCTTCCTGTTAATTTGCTATCACGGTACCTCATTGCGAATATTTGCTTGCACGTTGTTTCATCCCGCATTCTGCGACCCAATCATGTTGTTTTGATCCGGCTTGAGGACGATTTTGCGTCCACGAGGTCGGTGCTGTCGCTGGAAG
>JAEXXW010000617.1 GCA_023405565.1 Pseudomonadota bacterium | reverse complement strand
CCCTCCCAGAGATACGGCACTTCGTACATGGTCAGTTCGGCCCGCAGGCGCGGCCCGGTCACGGCCTTGACCATGCTGTCGTCGAAATGGAACAGGCCGGCATAGAGGCGGAGCGCCTTGGTATCATCCGCCGCCCAGATCGGCACACGCCAGCCAATCTCGGCATCGAACCCTCCGAGCGCATATTCCCGGCCCGTCAACCCGCCCGGCGTCGTGACCTCAATCGTGTTGCCAACGAGGCTTGCGAACGATGCGCCGCCTGCGATGGAACCGGCGTCCTTCACACGGTCGCCGAGCGGCAGATAGCCATTGGCGCGGAAGTCGAAATCGCGCCCCAGCGCCTCGACGCCGAATGTCGCCTGGCTGAAATAGTTGTCGAAGTCGGTGCGCTTGCGATCGTAATAGCCATAGACACCGAAATTCCAGCCGGCAAACATGTGGCGGAAGCCGAGGCCGAAATTGCCCTCGCGATTGTTGTCATCGTCGAAGCGAGCACGGACATTGCCGAACAGCAGCGAGGTTTCGGTCTGGGCCAGCGGCGCAAACAGATCGCCTTCGCCGAGATTGCGCTTGGTGCCGGGCCGAGCTTCGAAATTGATCGAGGCCCCCCATTTGAGCGCTGACTGGGCGAAAGCCGTGTCATGAGCCAGCAGACCAGCCGCAACCACAGAGAGGCCTGCAGACAAAAAACGGAGACCCGTGCGGTCTCCCGAACAATCAAAAAAAGACATTCCGACTTAAGCCCCGCCTGACCCCAACCGCAGCGCAGCCTGAGAGTCGCCCACCACATTCCTGAATAGCCGTGCGGGAAATCAGTGTCATGCCTACTAAACAGTAGGTGTGTATCGGCAAGGTGCGGGAGGGCTGGCGCGGGTTCAGCGCCCGCGGTTGAGCCACAGGCTCATCAGCCCGGCGCGGCTCCGCACACCAAACTTACGGTAGATGCTGACGACATACTGGTGGACGGTGGATGCAGCCATGTCCACCTCCTGGGCGATGCGCTTTTCCGTCGCATCGGTCAGGAGCAGTTGCAGGACCTTGCGTTCCGCCGGCGAAAGCGGCGACGATGCCGTGAGCAATCCGTGGCTCAGCATCAGATGACGATGAAACCATTTGATTCCGCGCAGCGCATAGGCGAGACGCGCGATCTGTTCGTCGGTGAAGGCGCCGCGTGAATAGAAACCGAAATGCGACTCCGCATCGTGGTTCAGCGGGAACGCGACGAAGACCGCATCGTATGTGCCGACCGCCGCGTAATGCAGCTTGTAGAAGGGGCCATCGAACCATTCCGGCGGCAATTCCCGCCGAAAGGAATAGGTCCGATATTTGCCGACAGCGTGCAAAGGCAGCAGGAAGGAGGGATCGATCTGCCTCTGATCCCACAGCCGCAGGATATCCCGGAAACGTTCTTCGGCTTTGTGCGGCGGCTCCGGATGGAGAGTATGCATCGCGGCGACACGCCAGCCTTGCAGCAGGTCATCGTCTGAATTCACATTGACTCTGACCGCGCCAGCCCACGTCGCATTCCAGGCCCCCACCTGTCCGGTCAGGACCGTCATGAGATGCGTGGCGGCTTTTACCGCTTCACCGGCCTCGAAATCCGTCAGATCGTCCCAGATGGAATGAATGTCTTCGTCAGTCACGGCATTCACGAGGCAGGAGTTCCGGCCGCTATTTTCAACTTCGGTTCTGCCTGATGGCTCAGCGCGAATGGCTTTGCAAGCCGGACCAACAGCGCAAGCCGCCCGGTTTTGCGACCGCCGCCTGCGGCGAAACCGCGCCACCTCGTCATGATGTTGAGGAATGGGTGTTCGGACCGACCGGCACAAACAAAAACCCCTCCCTGCACAACGCAGAGAGGGGCTTTCAGGAAAACCGAGCGCCTTCGCGCTTAGAACAGGCCGACGATCTTGCCTTCGGCATTGACGTCGATCGAGTCGGCCGACGGCACCTTGGGCAGGCCCGGCATGGTCATGATCTCACCGCAGATCGCCACGATGAATTCCGCACCCGCCGAGAGCCGCACTTCGCGCACCGGAATGTTGAAGCCGGTCGGCGCGCCCTTGGCATCCGGATTGGTCGAGAACGAATACTGCGTCTTGGCGATACAGACCGGGAGATGGCCGAAGCCCATTTCCTCCCATGTCTTGAGCTGATCCTTGACCGATTTGTCGGCGGTCGCATCATCGGCTCTATAGATTTCCTTGGCGATGGTGCGGATCTTCTCGAACAGCGGCATCTCGTCCGGATAAAGCAGCTTCAGGTTGGCCTTGCCTTCGTCGATGATCTTCACCACCGCCTTGGCAACATCGGCCGCGCCTTCACCACCCATCGCCCAGTGATCGGCCATCAGGGCTTCAACACCGAGAGCGGCGCACTTTTCCTTCACCAGCTTGATTTCGGCTTCGGTATCGGCGGAGAAGCGGTTGATCGAGACCACGGCCGGCAGACCGAATTTCTGGATATTCTCGATGTGACGCTTCAGGTTGGACATGCCGGCTT
>JAEXXW010000548.1 GCA_023405565.1 Pseudomonadota bacterium | reverse complement strand
GTCTTTTAGCGCGGCGGAGACGCGGTCGCGCTTGGTGGAATCATCGTCCACAAGGTCGGCGATGCGCAGGACGCGGCCGTCCAGAGTCCTGACAAGCTGGAAGCCGGTTGCCGGATCGGTGCCCTGCCATTCTCCAAGTCCATCGAGGATAATCTCAACTTCTTTGATCTTTTCCTTCGTGCTCTCACGCGCGTTGACGTTCGGAATGTGAACAATCGTCTTTTCATTCGCGTCGAGGACATCGAAGATTGACCTGTCTTCAGGTTTGTCGTTCGTCAGGTATGACCCCGTATAGAAGAAATAACCGATGTCGAGCTGCTTCAAATACTCGTAGCCGTTGAGCTGCTCATAGTAGGTATATTTGACACTATCGAATTTTGACCCGTCCTGCGGCGACAGCACGGCTTCGGCGTCGCCCCGGAAATAAGAACCTGTCATAGCCACGATATGCACGCGGTCGCGGGCGATGAACTGGCTGAGATGCAGACCGAGCTTGTTATCAGGGTTGGCGGAGACGTGATGGAACTCGTCAACGGCGATCAGCCGGTTGTCGAAAGCTTCCACGCCGAACCTATCCACGGCGAAACGAAAGGTGGCATGCGTGCAGACCAGCACTTTGTCATCGCTTTTCAGGAAAGCCTCGACCGAATTGACCTTGCCACCATTGTCCGTGCCAGGGGCATTGCAGAGGTTCCATTTCGGCGCGACGGTCCAGTCCGCCCAGAAGCCGGACTTGCACAACGGCTCGTCGTTGAAGCTCGCACCGATGGACTTTTCCGGCACCACGATGATGGCCTGCGCGAGCCCCTGATTGTGGAGCTTGTCTAGGGCGATAAACATGAGCGCGCGGCTCTTGCCCGACGCCGGCGGCGACTTAATGAGGAGGTACCGCTCGCCCCGCTTCTCATAGGCCAGTTCCTGCATCGGTCTCATGCCCAAGGCGTTGGCCTTGGTCGAACGGCCGTTGCGGGCGTAGGAAACGGATACGGTGGGAACAGATTTGGCTTCTGGTTTCATTTTCTTTCCCCCGCAACACTGGCAAGTGCCGCCTTAAGCACCTGAAAACAGACTTTAGCCGTATGCTCATCCGGCGAGAAACCGGATAGCATTTGTTCGTATGGGTGAATGTAATTGCGAAAATCCCGAAGCCCGTGGCTAAACTTCTTCACGTCGGGCTTCAGAAGGCCAGCCTCGCAGGCAACATCTATAAATTGCGCGAGGGTCCATTCGTGAAACCGCCTTACGCTGCCGTCAGCACCCTTCGGACTTGCCAACGCTCGATTGAAGCGCGCTGGCTCTTTCTGGGCCGCTCCAAGAAGGACGGCCTCCAACACGCTGCCACATAGGAAGATGGTGGAAAGATACGCGCCTGCGACCATAGCCGTCCGCGCTTCGTTAAGGCGGCTTTCGATAATTGGCACGGCCATCGCCTCAATCGGCAGCTTCTGGATATTCGGAATCGAAAATTCGCTATGGAGAAAGTCGTCTACGGTTTGGGCCGGCTTTGCAGGCGTGGACACCCCGGATAACCGCGCGACAATGCCCCGCGACTTTTCCAGAACTGATGCCTCAGCATCGCGGTTGTTCAGACTGCAATCGGCCTCATACGCATCCAGCATCTCCCCCAGCACTTTCCCGACAAGAACATCCGCCTCCTGCTCCCAGAAAGCCCGCATCTTCTTGGCCTTGGACGTGCCATAGGTCTGATATTTTTGGCCGTGAATATTGATCCTATGCCGGTTGAAAAACTCCCCAAACGTCGCATCCGAGTAGTCCAGAACGTAACCGCTCTGCATCCCAAGCAGCTTTTCAAAGTAGCGTTTTTCGATGTCGGTGAGACTGCTCATCCTGCTCCCGCCTTGCGCTTCCTTCCTGCCCCCGCTCCGGCGGTCATTTTTGTGTAAAGCTCAAACAGCTTTTCCAGCCGCTCGGTGTCGTTGCGAAACCGGCGGCCAATATAGATGCGCTCAAGCACCTCATCGTTACGCTCGTGGGCCTCGCGTAAGTCGGTCGGCATCTTGTCCGGGTCGTAGAGATCAGCGATGGTCGCCGGAAAATGCGCCTCGCGCGCCAACAAGATGTCCTCGGCGCACCGCGTCAGGTCGGCTTTGTTTTTCTCTGTGAGCGTGGGGACCGGAAAGGTGTTCCAGCCAACGGTGTTGGAGTAGCGGTATCGGGTTTCCAGCTTGCCGCAGACGGTGGCGATCCAAACAAGATGCAGGCGCGATGCGATCAGCGCGAGGTTCCACAGTGGCGCGTCGTAGAGCGCAAGCGCGAGGTTGGAGACGCGCACATCAGCGGACAACAATCCGCACGGAAGGTAGGCACGGCGCTCTGATGAAACGCTAGGAATGATGATCGTATGGTCATTCCCGATGATCGTTCTCTCAAACTTGTGAGGCGTGTCGAGACCCGCCCGCCCGCGCTCGCTACCATGCAAACGATATTGGCGGACGCGATCAAGCCGCGTCTTGATCGGAGGGATAGAGCAAGCGAGCGGTGCCTGTGCGTCAGTAATCCAAAGGCAATATCGCTCCAAACCATTGATGAACTCGTTTGAACCCAAGATGGGTTTTATCAACGCTGACGCCGCTGGATATGAGGTCGTCAAGTCCCTCGCCTCATCGGGTGACAGCAGAAGATTTCGCTGGTCCCTTGGGATGTTACCGCCAAACATGGTTGCGACATCGGAGATC
>JAEXXW010000534.1 GCA_023405565.1 Pseudomonadota bacterium | reverse complement strand
GATCAAGACCTATGGCGGGGCTTTCGCGCCTTATGCGCGGTCGATCGCAAAGCCGGTCAGTGGCAGCGTGCGCGTCGCGGTGAATGGCGAGGAGATCGAAGAGGGGACCGCTTTCACCTGCGATGGGACAACGGGTCTTGTCACGTTTCTCGATGGCCATGGTCCGGCCGAAGGCGACGCGGTCAGTGCCGGCTTTCTGTTCGATGTGCCGGTGCGGTTCGATACGGATTTTCTCGAGGTGGATCTCTCGGCTTTCGCCGCTGGCGCGATACCGAAAATTCCGCTGGTGGAGATCAGGCTTTGATTGTCATTCCGGGGCGAGTGCGAAGCACGAGAACCCGGAAGCCACACTTATTCTGCTGTAACTGGATTCCGGGCTCGCTGGCGTAAGCCAGCGTCCCGGAATGACGATAACCTTATGCACACCATTCCTCCCGCTCTCCAGGCCAAACTCGATTCCGGTGCGACGACGTTGTGCCGCTGCTGGATCGTTACGCGGCGCGATGGCGTCGTGCAGGGCTTCACCGATCATGATCAGACGCTGGTGGTGAACGGCGTGACCTGTCATGCCGATGCCGGCTTTGCCGGATCGGAAGCGATGGCGCGGCTGGGCCTTGCCGTCGATGGGGTGGAAATTTCCGGAGCGCTCTCGAACGATGCGTTGAACGAAGCTGCGCTCGCGGCGGGCCACTATGATGCGGCGCGGATCGATATGTATCTTGTCGACTGGAGCGAGCCGGCACTGAATGTGCTGATGACGCGTGGTCACCTCGGTGAGGTGCGGCGGGAGGGAGCGGCCTTTTCGGCGGAGCTGCGCGGGCTGGCTGATGTGCTCGCGCACGAGAGCGGCCGGCTTTACACGGCCGCGTGCGGCGCGGATCTTGGCGACCATCGCTGCAGGGTCGATCTCGACGATCCCTTGTATCGCGGGGAAGGCACAGTCATTGCGTTGAATGGTGTCTCGACTTTCGCCGTGTCGGGCCTCGATGATTTCGATGCCGGCTGGTTCGCCGCGGGGCGGCTGACATTCGCGGCTGGCGCCAACGCCGGCAACGCGATGGAGGTGAAAGGCCATCGTGTCGAGGGCGGCAGTGTGATCATTGAGTTGTGGCAGGCGATGGCGGAGCCGGTTTCAGCGGACGACACCTTCGTCGTCACCGCAGGATGCGACAAGCGCTTTGCGACCTGCCGCGACCGGTTCGACAATGCCCTGAACTTTCGCGGCTTCCCGCATATTCCCGGCAACGATTTCATTGTGCGCTACGCCATCGACGGCGAGCCGGGACATGACGGCCAAAGCCTCAACGGCAATTGATGATCATGCATATCACCTCATCGGACATCGTCGCGCAGGCGCGCGAATGGATCGGCACGCCGTATCGGCATCAGGCTTCGCTAAAGGGTGTTGGATGCGACTGTCTTGGTCTCGTGCGTGGCGTGTGGCGCGTGCTGTATGGCGATGAGCCGGAGCGCGTGCCGGCTTATTCGCGCGATTGGGCGGAAGCATCGCGGATTGAATCGCTCGCCGAGGCGGGCGCCCGTCACCTGAACGCGGTGCCTTACGACGACATGCGTGCGGGCGATGTCGTGCTGTTTCGCTGGCGCCATGGCCTCGTCGCCAAGCATGCCGCGATCCTGACCGGCGATGGCACGATGATCCATGCGCATGACGGCGCAGCCGTCGCCGAGGTCGCCTTCGCACCCTGGTGGCGCCGGCGCGTCGGCTATGTGTTTCGTTTTCCGGGAGTCACCGAATAATGGCATCCCTCGTTCTTTCCACGGCGGGCGGCGCCGTCGGTGGTGCGATGTTTGGCACCGTCGGTGCCATGGCCGGCCGGCTCGCCGGCGCCATGGCCGGAAGCCTGATTGATCAGTCCCTGTTTGGCAGCGGCGGCACACAACAGACCCGCGAGGGGCCGCGGCTGCGCGATCTCGATGTGATGGTGTCGACCGAAGGCGCGCCGATCCCGCGTGTCTATGGCCGCGCCCGTATTGCGGGTGAAGTGATCTGGGCCACCGCGCTGGACGAGCAGATCACGACGCGCACCGAGACTGGCGGTGGAACCGGTGGTGGTAAGGGCGGCGGCGGTGGTGCAGGATCGCCGCCAGCGACGACCAAGACCACGAGCTATTCCTATTTCGCCAATATCGCCGTTGGTCTGTGTGAAGGTCCGATCGGGCATGTCGCGCGCGTGTTTGCCGATGGCAAGATGTTGGATCTCAGTGGCATCAACTATCGCGTCTATCGCGGCGACGAAGACCAGCCGGCTGATCCGCTGATCGTTGCCAAGGAAGGAGCGGGCCACGCGCCCGCCTATCGTGGCCTCGCCTATATCGTCTTCGAACAGCTGCCGGTCGCGCAATTTGGCAATCGTATTCCGCAATTGTCGTTCGAGGTGATGCGACCGGTGGGTGAGCTGGAACGGACGATCCGCGCCGTGACCTTGATCCCGGGAGCGACGGAATTCGGCTATGAGCCTTCAACCGTTGTCCGCGTGATGGGCAAAGGCAAATCCGCGCCGGAAAACCGTCACATTGCCTATGCGGATTCCGATGTCATCGCCTCGCTCGACGAATTGCAGGCCACATGCCCTCATCTCGAGCGCGTGGCCGTTGTCGTGACCTGGTTTGGCAGCGACTTGCGTGCGGGCGAGTGCCGCATCAGGCCGGGGATCGACAATCGCGAGAAGGAGACGCATGGCGCAACGTGGTCGGTGGCGGGCGTGAGCCGCAGCGATGCCTATCGTGTTTCGTCGATCGATGGCCGGCCGGCCTTTGGCGGTTCGCCGTCTGATGCGAGCGTGCGTCATCTGATCGAGGAACTGAAAAGCCGCGGACTGCAGGTGACGCTTTATCCCTTTGTGATGATGGATGTGCCGCCATCCAACACGCTACCAGATCCATGGTCGGGCGAAGCGCCGCAGCCGGCTTTTCCCTGGCGTGGCGAGATCACCTGCTATCCGGCACCCGGCGTCGACGGATCGCCCGATGGCATGGGCGCCGCCGGCGATCAGATCGATGCCTTCTTTGAAGCGGGTGGCGGATCGGGCTGGAATTATCGTCGGCTGATCCTGCACTACGCGGCGCTGGCGCAGCAGGCCGGTGGTGTCGACGCGTTCATCATCGGCTCCGAAATGAAGGGCCTGACACGCGTGCGGTCGGCGCCCGGTGTTTATCCGGCGGTAGAGCACCTCGTTACGCTGGCATCGGAGGTCAAGGCGATCGTCGGTGATGACACGGTCGTCACCTATGCCGCGGACTGGACCGAATACGGCGCGCATGTGGTCGATGCTGATGCAAACGAAGTCCGCTTCCCGCTCGATCCGTTATGGGCATCGGCCAATATCGGCGCCGTCGGGATCGACTATTATCCGCCGCTGTCGGACTGGCGCGACACGGCCGGTCATGCCGATCGCGCCATGGCGGCCACGATCCATGATCGCGATTATCTCACCGCCAATGTGAATGGTGGCGAGGCCTTCGATTTTTACTACGCCGATGAGGCGGCGCGTCTCGCGCAGACCCGCACGCCGATCACCGACGGGCTCGGCAAGCCCTGGATCTACCGGCAGAAGGATATCTGGAATTTCTGGTCGCAGCCTCATCATGAGCGCGTGGATGGTGTCGAACTGGTCAGTCCGACGGCCTGGACGCCGCAATCGAAGCCGATCTGGCTGATCGAAACCGGATGCCCGGCCGTCGACAAGGGCTCGAACCAGCCGAGCGTCTTTCCCGACGTAAAATCATCGACCGGCGGTTTCCCGCATTTCTCCAACACGCGCCGCGACGACCTGATTCAACGGCGCTTTCTTGAAACGGTGCTGGGCGCTTTCGCCGACGGCAGCGATCTCAATCCGATGTCGTCTTTATATGAAGGCCAGATGGTTGATCCCTCCGGCATCCATGTCTGGACCTGGGACGCGCGGCCTTATCCGGTCTTTCCATCCGCGACCGAAGCCTGGAGCGATGGCGCCAATTGGGAAACCGGGCATTGGCTTACCGGCCGCCTTGGCGCATCGAATATGGAAGGATTGATGGCGGCGATGCTCACCGATGCCGGTGTCGATGCATGCGATGTCAGCGCTCTTGGCGAGGGGCCGGACGGCTATGTGATCGACCGGCCGATGAGTGCGCGTGCGGCCATTGAGCCTCTGGCACAAGCCTATGCGTTCGACGCGGCGGAGGAAAACGGCCAGCTCGTGTTTCGTCCGCGCGGTGGTGCGCCGGTGATCGAACTCGACGAGAGCGATTGCGTGCTTCCGGACAGAGGGGCGCCCGTGCGGCTGCTGCGCGCGCAGGAGACTGAATTGCCGCGTGCTGTGGCTTTGGGCTTCACCGATGCGCAGAACGACTACCGGCGCGCGGCGGCGACCTCACGACGCCTGGTCGGGGCCTCGCCGCGATTGACGCAAAACGATCTCGCGATCGTCACGAGCGGTGTCGCGGCCGAGCGCCGCGCGGAAATTTGGCTGCAGGATGTGTGGGTCGGGCGGGAGAGCGCCAATTTTGTCCTGCCGCCGAGCCTCTTGTTGCTCGCGCCGGGCGATGTGATCGGATTGACGGTCAATGGTCGCCACCGGTTGCTGGAACTGCGCGAAATCGTCGATACGCAATCGCGGGCGGTAAAGGCGCGCGCGATCGATCCGGAAATCTTCAACCTGCCGCTTGCACCTGCTGTTGTCGTGGTGCCGCCGATCCCGCCGGCGATCGGCCCGGTGCAGGTGCGGTTACTGGATTTGCCGTCGCTGAACGGCGAAGAGCCGGTGGTGCTGACGCAGGCCGCGATCTTTGCCGATCCGTGGCCCGGTGCGATCGTCATCTGGCGGTCGCGCGACGGATCATCCTACGCGCGGGCCGCGACCGCAGTGGCGCCGGCGATGATCGGCGAGACGCTCGATCCATTGCCGCGTGGACCGCTCGGTTGTTTCGACGATGCCAACCGGTTTCGCGTGCAGCTCTTTGGCGGCCCATTGACGTCGGTGTCGGATCTGGCGCTTCTGGGTGGCGCCAATCTCGCCGCTTTGCAAGGGCCCGACGGTGCTTGCGAGATCGTGCAGTTTGCCAATGCCGAGTTGGTTGGCGAGGGCATCTACGAATTGTCGCGGTTGCTGCGCGGACAAGGCGGCAGCGAATGGGCGATGGCGGATCCGCTGGACGCGGGTGCCGGTTTCGTTCTGCTCGACGAGCAGGTGGTCCCGGTTGCGCGCGGCCTTGATGAACTCGGACGCCCGCTCTCGTTGCGGCTGGTGGCTGAAAGCCGCGATCACGGCGATGCGGCAGCCGTGACCGCGGACACGACACCGCAAGGGACGGCGCTGCGTCCCTATGCGCCCGTCCATCTGCGGGCGGTGCGCGACGAGGACGGCATCGCGCTGTCATGGACCCGGCGGGCGCGTCTGAATGGCGATTCCTGGGACACGCTGGATGTGCCGCTGGGCGAGGCGGAAGAACGTTACGAGATCGATATTCTGGACGGCGATGTGATCAAGCGCGTGTTGCAATCGACAACATCGAGCGTCCTCTATTCCACGGCTGATCAGATGGACGATTTCGGCGCAGCGCAAGATATCGTCTCGCTGCGGGTCGCACAGATGTCAGCCATCGTGGGGCGCGGCTTTGCCGCGAAGGCCACGCTTGCCGTCACGTGACCGGCTTACGCGATGTGCCAGTTGCCGGTCTTGCCTTCCGCGGCGGCGATGTCGGCATCGATCATCTGCCAGTTGAGTGTTTCGGCCTGCATGCGGGCCTTGGTGACGATTTCGATGAAGGGCCGGATGCCCCATTTGAGGAATTCGATGGAGGTACCATCCTTCATCGTGATCCTGAACTTGCGGACGAGGAACCACGAGACATCCTTGATGTCGAGGATGGCGGGCAGGAAGATCGAAAAGACAGGCGTCGGCCGCTCGGCCGGCTTGAAGATGAGCCGGTAATTCGTCAGGTGCAGCATCCCCAGCACCTTTTCCGGGGCCGATGAGCCTATCACCCACGGCTTCCCATCGCCGCTGCCGACATTCGGATAGAGCGGCAGCAAGACACTCGTCCCGATGCTTCTGAGCAGCGTCTCATCGGGGAAAAGATCGTCCGGCGCAATGGCGACGGCCCTCATGACATCCATCGTTTTTACCTCATTGTCCGATGCGCAAGCGTCGGCCGATTTCTCATTCACACCGAGAGCCAAATGACGCAAACCCTGCATCTGGCCTTGCCCTATATCGCAGCGGCGCAGGCACAGAAACATGTAACTCATAACGAAGCCTTGCGCATATTGGATGCGCTGGTGATGCTGGCGGTGGATGACCGCGACCTGTCGTCGCCGCCCGTGTCGCCTGTCGAGGGTGCGCGCTATCTGGTCATGCCGGGCGGCAGCGGTGCCTTCGCCGGCAAGGACAACCAGGTCGCACATTTTCGCGACGGCGTCTTTGCCTTCTTCGCGCCACAGGCCGGCTG
>JAEXXW010000440.1 GCA_023405565.1 Pseudomonadota bacterium | reverse complement strand
GCGCATGACATCCGTAACTTGAGCGGCTAACCTTCGCCGGTTACGCTGCTCCGATGTCAGAAAGGCCGATTGTCGATATCCCTGTGATCGGGGTCGAGATTGTGGCTCTCCCTGCGAACGGTCAGGGCGACGTGCTGATCGCGCTTCGTACCGAAGCAGACGCCGACGTCAGGCTTAAGCTCACGCCGCAGGCGCTCGTAGACCTTGAGGCGATGCTGGCGCGCGCCGGCCTGGAGCAGGCCAAGCTCGTGATGAAGCAGTAGCTGCGCCGATCTGATGCTTGCGAAGCCCTGAACGCAAGAAAAGACCCCGCCGGCGCAAGCCAGCGGGGCCATGAAGTGTGGGAGGAAACGCCCCGAGGGGCCGTTTCTTTCCCAGGCATTTATCATGCCAACAGCGACGGGCGCTCGTCACTCACCAAGGCCCTGCCGAAGCGGCTGCCGCGGCGCCAAGGCGTCGGCGGTGACGAGATGGCGCCCCCGATAGGCGGATCGTGCCCGCCGCGCGCTGCGCCTCTGCGTCGAGAGTTGATAGAGCACCGCCCCCTGGAGCAGGCTGAAGAAGATAATTCCCTCGATCAGCCAGTGCGGCATCGTGGAGAGATTGAAAAGGAAGAAGCAGCCCTGCGCGCAGAGCAGACGGGCCTTCATCACAGGATCGGCCACACTGAGAGTTCCGACGAGAAATGTCGTCCAGACACCCAGCAGCGCTAGGACGCCGAGCGGCCCGAGCTCGTAGAGGTAGGACACCAGCGTGTTGTGCGCATACTTGATGAATGTGCCGATCCAGCCGTTCGGGCCGTTGCCGAAGATCAGCTTGAGGTCCGAGCCGTTGAGGTACCCGTAGACGTAGTTAGCCCAGATGAACATGCGACCGGATAGAACCTTGGTGTCGGCGATAGCGTAGTCCTGCGGCGGCACCAGGAAGCGGTCGAACTCGAGCACGACAATCGCAAGATCGGCGAAGCGCTGGCTCAGCGCTTCGATGCCGAAAACCGCAACGAGCAGCACTAGCGGAAACAACATGACGGCAACGAAGGCGCGGCTCTTCCGATTGAAGCGCGACAGGCCATCGACGAACAGTGCGCCGGCGAGCACCGGCAGCATCGCGATAATCGCGGTGCGGTAGTTCGCAAGAAGGATGCCGACGACGGCCAGCAAGAGCAGCGCGGACTTCATGATGAAAGACGTCCGTGACCGCAACGAGACGATCACGCCGAAAGTCGCCAGCATGACAGAGAAGGCTGCCTCGTGATTGTAGCCGCCGATATAGCTGAGCCCGCCGTCGCCCTCCGTGTCCTTGCCATAGCCCAGCACGAGCGAGAGCATCTGGAACACGAAGATCGGGGCGTAGCACCACATCACCATGGCGAGCACCAGATCCTTGCCGGATTTCCGCATCGCCTGGACGGTCGCAGCTATCAGAACGAGGACGTAGCCCCACTTGAACAGCATATCGATCGCGCCGCTCGTCGACCCATTTACGACTGAGCTCGCCACGATCACGCCGATGAGCAGATAGATCGGCGCCGCCCAGCGCTGGGCCAGGGTGCGGATGTTCAGGACAAGCAGGCCAAGGCCGACGACCGAGACCGATAGGAGCGCATTGATCGAGAGACCGCCGATCAAGGGCGCGAAGGTGATGGTGTAGAACGCGCCCGAAATGATGCGCAGCCAGATTGCCGTCAGCAGGAAGGCGCCCGGAACCGAATCGAGCCGCCGAATCGCGAGCAACAGCGTCGCGAACGACATTGCAGTGACGGCAAGAAGGATCGGCAGTGGTAGCTGGGGTGCCTTCTCGACCGTCTCCAACGCCATACCCCCGCAGAATTGCCGCTGATCGTCGATTATCGAGCTTCTTTCTTGACCGCAATATTTCGATGTGGAAATGGTTGCCGGCTTCCACTAAAACACGCCTGAGCAGCGAAGACTGCGACAACCGACTTGCTGGGGGCCAGCCCGTGCATCGATTGCTGAAGCAGACATCCGTCCTGGGTGACCTCTCGCTGGGCGCATACATTGTCCGCGCAGCGGCGCTGGTCATGTTCCTGACGCTCTGCGCCGCGGTTGAGGCCATCTTCCTTTCGGAGATCGCCGAAATCGCCGAGACTGAAGATGATCGGGGATACTCCTTCATGGCCCTTCCCAAGGACGGCTGATCAGCCGGCGATGGGAAGGGATATGTCTCTTGATCAGGACGCCTTCGCGCCGGATCCGGGAGGCACGAAGGGCGGCGGCGGCCCGTCTCGCCAGCGCCGTGCCCAGCGGATCAGCGCATCGCAGATCGTCATGCCGACGAGCCCCAGCGCGAAGCCGAGCGAGCCCTCGATATCGCCATAGGGATAGGCCCACAGGTCGAGCCATTTGCGCGCCATCGGCGCGGCAAGCGGTGTGCCGTAGCCGGCGACCGCGGCGCCGATCACGGCCGAGCTGATGCGCTGCGTCCAGGAGAAGCCGGGCGAGACGAGCCCGCGCGTCAGGCCGCCGATGATGCCGGCGATGGCGTGAGGCAGCTTCACGCCGATCAGGGCGTGGAGC
>JAEXXW010000340.1 GCA_023405565.1 Pseudomonadota bacterium | reverse complement strand
GCATCAAGAACGATAGGAACTGCATCAACTAATTTTCGAGACTTTACCATTCCATCGGTAAGATCGCGAAATTTTCTGAAGTGGGGCTCCTGCAGATGCTTTTGGTAGGCAGGCTCATCTGTATAAGCCTCAAAAACCCGAATCCGATTCGGATTCTCTTTTTCGGCTACGGCAAATAGCATCAATACTCCGGGTTCCAGGCTGACAGCCGCCTCGATCCCCTCTTTGATGGCTTTGTTGAATGCATCGATCTGCGCCGGATCTATCTCTAGTTCTGCGACCCTTAGGTAGGGCTGCTTGTCGGACGCCAAACTCAAAGAAGTCAAACTCATCACGGTGAAAAGCACCGCCGATAAACTTCTAAAGAGCTTCATTCCGAAATCCTCATAAAGGGAATCTCAGCGTGCACAATATCCGCCATCCGGCGTTATAGTTTGTCCGATCATGAAGCTCGAACTATCTGAGCAGAGCCAAAGAACAGCGGCAGCAATCTCTTCGGGACGGCCGACCCTGCCGAGCGGAATATCAGCGATCACCGCATCAAGCCTGCCCGGCTCCTCTTCTGAAAGCCGTTTGACCAGGGGGGTCTCGGTAGTACCAGGGCATACTGCGTTGATGCGGATTCCCCCGGCTGCGTATTCAAGAGCGGCAGCCTTGGTCAGCCCAATTACGCCGTGTTTCGAGGCCGTATAAGCGCTCAACCCAGCGATGCCGACAAATCCACTCTGCGAAGAGCAATTGACAATCGCCCCGCTGCCTTGTTTGCGCATGTGCTGCAGCTCATATTTCATGCAAGTGAAAACGCCCCGAAGATTTATTGCAATGATTCGGTCAAAATCACTCATTTCCACATCTGCAGTGTCTGCCTTAACGACATGGATGCCAGCATTGTTAAACGCAGCATCCAGACGACCATACGCGGAAAGCGCTTTATCAACCGCTGATGCGACGCTCGCTTCATCAGCGACATCACACCATGCGGAAACGGCATTAAGGCCATCGTCTGAAAGCATTTTAGCACTGGCGCTGACCGCTTCTACATCGACGTCCGCTAATATCACTGAAGCGCCAGAATGCGCGAAGGCCGACGCCGTTGCCAATCCAATCCCGGCAGCAGCACCGGTGATGAACGCGACTTTGCCTTCGAAGCTGTTATTCATATTCGCAACATTCTTACTGTGTTTGCTTGGGTAGAGGCGTCTTGCCATGCGCCCCGGCCGAACTCGTTCCTAGATTAGCGCCGACGTCGTGAACTGCGAGCAACTGTTCGGTGGAACGCGCTCCCTGAACACGGATGGATGTGTATCGAGCCTCGATCGCCTTTACGTCGTCAGGCGTAAGCTCAACGCGCCCGGCAGTCAGATTTTCATCCAAATGGGACAGGCTGGTAGTTCCGGGTATCGGAACGATCCAGGGTTTGCGCGCTAGAAGCCAAGCAAGTGCCACCTGACCCGGGGTCGCGCCCTTGGGCTGCCCAATCTGTTGCAACAGCTCGACTACGGGCCAATTTGCGCGCCTCGCTTCGCCGGTAAATCGAGGCATCATGGAACGCATGTCGAGGCCTTTTTCAAAGGTCCGCTCCGGAGAGACGGTTCCGGTAAGATACCCCATTCCAAGAGGACTCCATGGCACAAACCCGATACCGAGTTCCTCGCAAGTCGGGATTACTTCGTGCTCAGGATCACGAGTCCAAACCGAATATTCGTTTTGAACTGCCGCGACGGGTAGAACAGCGTGAGCACGGCGAATGGTAGCCCCACCGGCTTCAGATAATCCGAAACAACGCACTTTCCCTTCACGAACCAAGTCGGCAACGGCGCCAGCAACATCCTCGATTGGAACACTCGGATCCACACGATGCTGGTAGTACAGATCGATGTAGTCGGTCCGCAGCCGCTGGCCTGCCCCTCGTCGCGATACCAAGGATTAAGTTAGAACCCGGCCGCTGTCGGTCAGCATCCGGGCTGACCGGAGCGCCGCGTAGGACAGCGCGGATGCTGACGGCAAGATCGTTTCGGGCGCAGGCGGACGAGTTCCTGTTCGCAGGCTGCCGCCGCCAGCGCGCATGTCCCACTCGCTCACAGCGGCAGCCTACACCTTCATGTCCGGCGCGATCAGGCTCCTGCACCGTGCGGCTAAGCGAGCCTGTTCCTGAACAGCCATGCCGCTAGCGGCAGGGTGACGGCGGCGACGGCCATCAGCGGAACGAAGTTGAACACGACATCGGCAATACCAGCGCCTTCGAGATAGACGCGGCGCGCGAGATCGATGCCGAAGCGCAGCGGGTTCACATAGGTGACGACCTGCAGAATATAGGGCATGTTGCGCACGGGCGTCAGCAGTCCGGACAGCAGCATCAGCGGCATGACCATCATGAAGGTGTAGAGCATGGCCTGCTGCATGGTCAGCGACACGGCCGAGATCGACAGCCCGATGCCGACCGAGGCGGTCGTGAAGGTGACGAGCCCGAGATAGAGCAGCAAGACCGAGCCGTTCATCGGGATCTGGAACCAGAACAGGATGATCAGGAAGATGATCGTCGACTGCAGCAGGCCGACGAGGATCGAGGGCAGTGCCTTGCCGATCAGGATTTGCAGCGGCGTCAACGGCGTCACCAGAAGCTGATCGAACGTGCCCTGTTCGCGCTCCCGTGCCACCGACAGGGCCGCCAGCATCAGGGTCTGCATCATGCTGAGCGAGGCGATCAGTGCCGGCATGAGGTTCCAGCGCGATTCGAGGTTCGGGTTGAACCACGAGCGCCGGACGACGGTGATCGACGCCGCGTCGGAGAGGGATTGATTGTAGCTTGCAACGATCGACGAGAGGTAGCCAGCTGCCGACCCCGCTGTCGAGGAGTTGCGCCCGTCAAGGATGACCTGCAGGGGCGCCTGCCGCCGGGCGGCAAGGTGTGCTTCGAAGTCGGACGGAATGCTGACCACCAGCAGGGCATCGCCGCTGTCGATTACGCCTGCGATCTGGTCGGAGGAGGTCAGCGTGGCCACGCGCTCGAACACGCCGGTGCCGTCGAGCTTCGCGAGCAGTTCCGTGGAGGCCGCCCCGCGACTCTGGTCGAGGACGGCATAGGGCACATGGGTAAGATCGTAGGTCGCGCCGTATCCGAACAGCAGGGCCTGCATCAGCGCCGGCATGATCAGCAGAGCGCGGTTGGCCGGGTCCTTGACGAGCGCCAGCATTTCCTTGCGGAACAGCGATACAATCTTCGCGAGGTAGTCGATCAGCGCGACCATCGTCTCAATCCAGCTTCTTCTTGAGCGCGCGGCGCGTCAGCGCGATCAGCGCCGCGGCGTAGAGCGCGAGGATCGCGCAACTGCGCAGGACATCGGGCCAGTAGTCGCCGGCCATAAACAGGGTCTTGATCAGCCCCATGAAGTGGGTGGCCGGGAGGAATTGGCTGATCACCTGAATGATCACCGGCACGTTGCGCAGATCGAAGACGAAGCCCGACAGCATCATCGCTGGCATGAAGCTGGTCAGCAGCGCCATCTGGCTTGCCGCGAACTGGTTGCGCGTTGTGGCGGAGATGAACAGGCCGAGGCCGAGGGAGACCATCAGATAGAGAACCGAGGAGAGGATGATCACCCATAACGAGCCGCGCATGGGCACCTGGAACAGGAATTTCGCGGCCAGCAGGCACATGACGAGGTCGATGGCGCCGATGACGACATAGGGCGCGAGCTTGGCGAGCACGATTTCGAGCGGCCGGACCGGCGTGACGAACAGCGACTCCAGCGTGCCGCGTTCCCATTCGCGCGCGACCAGCAGCGAGGTCAGGAAGGCGCCGACCAGGGTCATGATCAGCACCACGAGACCCGGCACGAGATACCATGTGCTTTCGCCAGCCTCGTTGAACCACATGCGCTGGACGATGACGACGCTGCCAACGCCGGCAGGCTTGTTGCCGGCGCGATCGACCTGCTGCTGCGTCGGGATGGCGAGCGCTCCGCCGACATAGCTTTCGATGGAGGACGCGGTGTTGGAATCGACACCGTTGAGCAGCAATTGCAATTGTCCCTCGCCGGCGGCCAGGCGCCTCGAGAAGTCGGCCGGCACGCGCAGGATGGCGTCGCTCTGACCAGCGCGGATCATGCGCTCGGCCTCCGCCATCGACGTCGCCCATCTCGGCGCGAGATAGGGCGATCCCCGCAAGCCGGCGACGGTATCCCGCGCGGTCGGGGAACCGTCCTCCAGCACGACGGTGACCCGGGCGTCCTTGACGTCGAAAGACAGGCCATAACCGAACAGCAGGATCAGCACGACTGGCAGCAAAAGCCCGACGACCAGATTGCTGCGGTCCCGCAGCATCTGCCGGGTCTCCTTGCGGGTCAGGGCGATGAGGCGAATGGCGAAGCCGGACGAACTCATGCCGCCGCCCCCTTGGCTTCACGCTGGGCGCGGCCCTGCTCGACGATGACGATGAAGGCGCCGTTCATGTCGGCGCCGGCGTCACCCGCCTGCTCACGGACCTCGCGCGGGGTACCGAGCGCCAGCATCTGGCCAGCATCCTGAATGGCGATGCGGTCGCAATACTCCGCCTCTTCCATGAAGTGGGTGGTGATGATGATTGTCACGCCCCCTTTGGCGAGCGCCGTGATGGTGCGCCAGAACGATCGCCGCGCCAGAGGATCGATACCGCTGGTCGGCTCGTCGAGGAATAATATGTCCGGCTCATGCAGGAGGCCGGTTGCCATGGCGAGGCGCTGCTTGTAGCCTGCCGGCAGGATGCCGCTCTGAGCCGAGGAATCGAGGCTAAACTGTTCCAGAGAGGCGGTTACGCGTTCGCGCAGGGACTTGCCGCGCAGCCCGTAGGCGCCGCCGAAGAACTCCAGATTCTCGCGCACGGACAGATTGCCGTAGAGCGCGAATTTCTGCGAGACGTAGCCGATGCGGCCACGCGCCTCGGCACGGGCGGTGCGCAAATTGCGACCCGCCACTTCCAGATGGCCGCTGGTCGCCGGCAGCAGGCCGCAGAGCATGCGGAAGGTGGTGGTCTTGCCGGCGCCGTTGGGGCCGAGCAACCCGAAGATCTCGCCCCGCGCGACGTCGAACGAGGTGCTGGCGACCGCCGTGAAGTCGCCAAACTTGCGCACGAGATCGCGCACGACGATCACCGGTTTGCTGGAATCGTCCTGCGCCCCGTTACCCTGCGGATGCGCTCCTCCGGCTGCCGAGGCCGTCGACGCGTTTTCATGTTGCCGCAGCAACATCATGAAGGCGTCTTCCAGCTCTTCGGGGCGCAACTCGCTCGGAGCGCCGTCGAGCAATTCCCTCACCTGTTCGTCACCGGCCTCGGGCTGCCTGATGAAGCGGACGTTACCGCCGCTTGGCACGGCGTCGATGATCAGCTCCGGCCTGTCGATCAGGCGGGCCTGAAGCTCGCGCGCCGGCATCCCGGCCGGCGGCACAGCCGTGAAGGTGAGCCCCTGCGCGCGGGTCTTCAGCGTGTCGGGCGGGCCTTCCGCCAGCAGCCGGCCGTTGCTCATCACGAAGACCTGCGTGCAGCGCTCGGCCTCGTCCATATAGGACGTGCTGACGATGACACTCAGCTTCTCGTCATCGACCAACTGTTGGACGATCTTCCACAGATCGCGCCGTGAGAGCGGATCGACGCCGACGCTTGGCTCGTCGAGCAGCAGCAGATCCGGCGAGCGCACCAGCGTGCAGGCCAGCCCCAGCTTCTGCTTCATGCCGCCGGAGAGCTTGCCGGCCGGCCGCGCCGTGAAGCGCGCCATGTCGGTCATCTCCAGCATGCGGGCGAAGCGCTCCTTGCGCTCGTCCTGCGGCACGCCGTGCAGGTCGGCGTAAAGGTCGAGATTTTCCTGCACGCTCAGGTCCTCGTACAGGCCGAAGCGCTGCGGCATATAGCTGATGCGGTCCTGCACCGACTGCGGATCGGCGGCGACATCGATGCCGAGCACGGAGAGCGTGCCGGAATCCGGCGTCAGCAGACCGGCGATCATGCGCATCAGGGTGGTCTTGCCGGCACCGTCTGGACCGACCAGCGCTGTCAACTCCCCCGCCTTCACGTCCAGGGAGATGCCATCCACAGCCGCGAGCGGAGCGCCATCGGGACCCTCGAAGGTCTTGCGCAGCGCCTCGACCGAGACGGTGATCGCGAAATCGTTCATGGCGCGGTGCGGACCGCCAGGCGGACCGTTGCGGGCTGGCCGAGGCGCAGATCATTGCCGGCATCCTCGACGAGGACCCGCACCTCGTAGACGAGATTGGTGCGCAGCTCCTCGGTCTGGACCGATTTCGGGGTGAACTCGGCAACCGACGAGATATAGCCGACCGTGCCGGCGACCGGCCGCTCCGGATGACTGTCGGTGAAGACCTGCGCCGGCATGCCAGGCTTGATCTTGCCGAGATCGGGTTCACCCACATAGACGCGGATCCATTTCGGATCAGTGAGCGCCAGCGAGAACACCGCAGAAGACGACGTGACCATATCGCCCGGCTCGCGCAGCCGCGAGCGGACGACAGCGTCCACCGGCACCCGAAGCTGCCCCTGATCGATCTGATGCCGCAGCAGCGCGAGATTGGCTTCCGACGCCTTAAGCTGGGCGGCGGCCGCGGCGATCTCCTCGGCCCGCGTGCCGGCCTCAGCCAATTGAAGGGCGGCTTGCAATTCGTTGACCTTGGCCCTTGCAGTCTGTGCGTCGGCGCGCCTCTGATCGACGTTCTGCTGGCTGATAGCCCCACTCGCGGCGGTTTGCAGACCAGTCGCGCGAGAAAAGTCTAGATCGGCCCGTGAGGCGGACGCTTCGGCGGACGCCAGTTGCGCGCGCGCCTGGGCAATCTCCTCCGGCCGCGAACCGTTGCGCAGCCTCAAAAGCGTCTGCCGCTGCGCCTCGACATTGGCCTCCTGCTGCTGCGCCTGAAGCTCGAGCGTTCGGGTGTCCAGCACGGCGATGACCTGCCCCGCGCGCACTTGGTCTCCTTCCTCGGCGCGTAGTTCGGCGATCCGACCGCTGCCGTCGAAAGCCAGGGAAATCTGGCGGATGTCCACATTGCCGTGCAGTGCCAGCGTGTCGGCGGCGCCTGTTGTGCGGTGACTCCACCAGTACCAGCCGGCAGCACCGGCGGCGATCAGCAGGACAAGGAGGATAATTCTCTTCATGCGGCGGAATTCCCGAACAGCCTAGAAACCGCCTCACGGGCAGCCTCACTAAATTTAAATTGAATTTAGAATGCGGCACGTTTATTGTCGAGTCCGAAGTGTGGGAGCAGCCCTTGAGTGTGACAATGTCGAGCAACGCCGGTTACACTCCATCCGACCGGGCAGCCAGAACGCCTTTCTGCTGCCGCTGGCTCAGCCGGAGAGATGTTCCGGCGTCGGCAACGGGCGAGCTCGCATTTCCTCTACGAGACTCATCGAACGTCCCTCGCACGCGATCCAACAAGAGCGTCTTCCTTGCTCCGTCCCTTGCTACGGCTTTGGCCGGTTGTGCGACGCGTCCAGGTCCCGAGGCGCTCGATCCCGTGGCGAAGGTCTCGGTAAGCACGAAGGATGTCACCATACTCGCCGTGACCAATCGATCGCCAACGCAAGGGAACGCGTCCACGTTCGGCGACGGGCGGGGCAAGCTAAGCTGCGAACAGTTTACGATGCGGCAGGTACGGTCCTCCACCGATGCCAAGCCTGCCGCGGCCGTCGTCTCGCCCGGCAGCGATCCATTAAGGAGCTTTGTGACGGCGAGCCATCGGCAACTTGACGACAAGGCGTTCGGGCAGGCCGTCGATCATATGCAGAAGGCGGGCGCCGATAGGGCCATCGTGTTCGTTCATGGCTACAACTACAGCTACCAAGAGGCGGTGTTCCGTCTGGCTCAACTGAGCGCCGACGCCGGCGTCCGAGCCGTGCCGATCCTGTTCTCATGGCCCTCCCGGGCTGACTTCAGAGGCTACGTCGCCGATCGGGATTCAACGACCTATGCCCGCGACGATCTCGTCGAGCTTCTGACGATGTTAAGCCGGTCGCGATCGCCCCGACGCGTCGCAGTCATCGGCCATAGCATGGGTGCTTGGCTGGTCATGGAGGCACTGAGGCAACTCCGCCTTCAGGGGCGGGACGATGTCGTCGCTCGCCTTGAGGTGGGCTTAGCGGCGCCCGATATCGATATCGACGTGTTTCGCCGCCAGGCCGCCGTCGTCGGCCGCTTATCGCCGCCATTGACAGTGCTTGTGTCGGCGGACGACCGCGCGCTGGCCGTTTCAAGTCGGATCACCGGCGGCAGGCCTCGTCTCGGTCTGGCTCGTGCCGACGATCCCGAAACACAGCAGATCGCCCGCGAGGAAGGCCTGGGGATAATCGACATCTCGACCTTGCCCGCAACCGATGGGTTAAACCACGACCGCTTCGTCACCTTCGCGGCACGCTATGCCACGGCAGCGCAGGACGGTCGGCTCGTCGGGCGCGTACAGCAGGCGGGCGTTTACCTCCTCAATACCACAGGGCGCATCCTGTCCGAACCATTCAGCCAGACCGCCCGACTGCTTGGCGGATCACCATGAGGCTTCGTGCGAATGATGAGAGCGATCGATAGATGACGTCCGTGATGGAGTTGAGGCCGTGACAAAAACGGTTCGTGCGCAGCGTAGCGACGGCGGGGCAACCCATAGCCGCATATTGGAAGCGGCGGGCGAACTGTTTGCGTCGACTGGGTTCGCGGAGACGACGAACAAGATGATTGCTGTGCAGGCGGAAGTAGACCTCGCTTCGATCAACTATCATTTCGGAAGTCGAAATGGCCTCTATCAGGCGGTGCTGGTGGAGGCGCATGACCGGCTTGTCAGTCTTGATAGTCTGCAGCGACTAGCGTCGAGCGATTTTCCTGCGCGAGAGA
>JAEXXW010000326.1 GCA_023405565.1 Pseudomonadota bacterium | reverse complement strand
AGAGAGCAGAAAGCGAGCCAGATGCTCGTTTCGCCGCACTCGGCTTCGAAACTTGGGCAACGGGAAGTCAACTTATAGCTGTTACGCTACCCAAATGACGGGTTTAGCAAGCAGCGGCGGCAACGATTCGGAGAGGCTAAAGTAATTTACACATAACGCGCGGAGAGCTTCACAGTGCTCAAACTCGTCAGGAGCAGTTGGGTCGCAACTTGTGACAAATGCGGCAAGACGGTCAATACTGGCCAGAGGTCATTCCAGCAGGCCGCGAATTATCTAAGTCGCGCAGAGGATTGGGATAGCTGGGAAGATGGCGGCGACTGGCGCAACTTCTGTCCCAACTGTGTTGCAGAAGGTGATCCCGGTAGCGACTTCAGTCGTGTTGGGATTGGCTTTGGCCGCCGCGAGATACCTGATGATTGACGCCGAGCTAGATAGACGGAAAGTCGTACGCAAATGCCCGGGACAAGCCCGGGCATGACAGCGCGTGTGGGGACGCTAAAGCGCCCCTCGTCTCAATCCTCCTTGAACCCATACTCCGGCACGTTGCCGGAATTGCCGTAATACTTGTAGGGCAAAAACTTGCCGCTCATGGTGATCTTCACGCGGTCGCCCTTCGGATTGGCGACGCGCTCGAAGGCGAAGTCGAAGTCGATCGCCGACATGATGCCGTCGCCGAATTCCTCCTCGATCAGCTGCTTCCAGGCCGGGCCGTTGATCATCACCATTTCATAGAAGCGATAGATCAGCGGGTCGGTGGGCGGCATCGGCGTGCCGTCGCCGCGCATCGGCACCTCGTTCAGCAGCGCGGTCTCCGCCTTCGACAGGCCGAACAGTTCGCCGGCCTTCAGCGCCTGCGGCTTGGTCAGCTTCATCTGGCCGAGCAGCGCGCCGACGATCAGCGTGTCGGAAAAGCCGCCGATCTGCTCGCAGATATATTTCCACTTCCAGTCCTTCTCGCGCTTGATGTCGAGAATCTTTTCGGTGAGGTCGCTACGTTTCATGGTTTGCTCCTTGGGTATTGCGTGAGTTGCCGTCATGGCCGCACTTGTTGCGGGCATCCACGTCTTCATTCTTAGGCAACAGAAGACGTGGATTGCCGGGTCAAGCCCGGCAATGACGACGGAGAGGCTCCAGGACTGGCCACCACCTGCGGCTCCGCGGCGCCGGGCCGAATGAGAGGCACATGACGCGGATCGAAATCCGGCGTTTCCTTCGTGAAGGTGCGGCTGCGTGTGATGAGGAAGTCGATGATGTGGTTGCGCAAAGCGTAATAAAGCGGGTGCTTGTGGAATTCGAGGCGCGAGCGCTCCTTCGGCAGCGGGTTCTCGACGATCTCCGCCAGCACCGCGCCGGGGCCGTTGGTCATCAGCACGATCTTGTCGGCGAGATAGATCGCCTCGTCGACGTCATGCGTGATCATGAACACGGTCTGGCCGGTCTCCTGGCAGATGCGCCGCACCTCGTCCTGCAGCGTGCCGCGCGTGAGCGCGTCGAGCGCGGAGAACGGCTCGTCCATGAGCAGGATTTTCGGCTCGATCGATAAGGCGCGGGCGATGCCGACGCGCTGCTTCATGCCACCGGAGAGTTCGGACGGGCGCTTGTGCTCGGAGCCCGTGAGGCCGACGAGGTCGATGAATGTCTGCGCGTGCGCGTTCACCTGCGCGGACGACCACTTGCGCCATTTCGAGGTCACCGCATAGGCGACGTTGCCGAGCACACTGCGCCAAGGGAGCAGCGAATGGCCTTGAAAGATCACCGCGCGGTCGAGACTCGGGCCGCGGATCTCCTGGCCGTCGACGATCACCGCGCCCTCGGTCGGCTCGTCGAGGCCGGCGAGGATGTTGAGCACCGTGGTCTTGCCGCAGCCGGAATGGCCGATCACACAGACGAACTCGCCGCGCTTCACCGAAAGCCACAGATTCTCGAAGATGGTCGTTGTGCCTTTCGGCGCGGGATAACGCTTGGCGATCGCTTCGATGGAGATGAAATTATCTGCGGTCACGCCACGTCACTCCGGAAACGTCACGAGTTTGGCGCAATACGCAAGGATCTGGTCGAGCACCATGCCGACCATCCCGATCAGCACGATCGCGATGATCACATTCACAATCGACAAATTATTCCATTCATTCCAGACGAAGTAACCAATCCCCGTTCCGCCAACCAGCATCTCGGCCGCGACGATCACCAGCCAGGCGATGCCGATCGAGATGCGCATGCCGGTGAGTATAGTCGGTGCTGCGGCAGGGAGGATAACTGTAAACGCACGACGGATCGGCCCGACCTCAAGCGTGCGCGCGACGTTCAGCCATTCCTTGCGCACCGACGACACACCGAAGGCGGTGTTGAGCAGCATCGGCCAGACCGAACAGATGAAGATGACGAAGATCGCCGAGAGACTTGAGTCCTTGATCGTGTAGAGCGCGAGCGGCATCCACGCGAGTGGCGAGATCGGTTTCAGGATCTGGATGAAGGGGTCGAGCGCCCTGCTCATCAGTGGCGACATGCCGATCAGAAAGCCGATCGGCAGCGCCACGATCACGGCAAGAAAATAGCCGGTCAGAACACGCGCCAGCGAATAAGCCAGCTGAATGCCGACACCCTTGTCGTTCGGGCCCTTGTCATAGAAGGGCTGATTGAGATGCTCCCACAGCTTCCTGCCGACATCGAGCGGGCCCGGCATCGCCGACTTGCCCTGGGTCGCGGTCGCGCCCATGAGCTTGGCGTATTCCGGGTCCATATTCGCGACGGTGCCCGTTCCGCGCGTGGCGAGGTGCCATGCGGTGATAAACAGCGCGAAGATCGCAATCGAGACAATGGCGGCGCGGAGCGTGAGAGAGCGTGTCATGCATGATGCCCGGGTGCATGGCCTCTCCCCACATGCGGGGAGAGGAGAAAAGTTTGTCGTCTTACGCCGGCTTCTTGATCTTGAAGCTGGCGAGATAGTCTTCCGGCTTCGCCGGGTCGAAGGTCTTGCCCATGACGGAGAACGATTTCGTCGTCGATGTCGGCGGCGTCAGCCCCATTTCTTTCATCAGCTTGGCGGTGTCGGTGGCGAGGAAGACCTGGTTTGCGATACCGGCATAATCGACATCGCCCTTGATCTGGCCCCAACGCTTCATCTGCGTCAGGATCCACACCGCAAAGGACTGCCACGGGAACGGATCGAAATCGACGCGGTTCGGCTGCTTCACGATGCTGCCAAGGCCGTCAGCGAAAGTGCCGGTGAGGATCTGTTCCAGAACGATCTGCGGCTGGTTGAGATAGTTTGCCGGCGCGATCGCTTCGGCGATCTGCTTGCGGTTCTCCGCCTTGTGCGCGAATGCCGTCGCATCGATGATGGACTTCAGCAACGCCGCGTAGGTGTTCGGCATCGTGGTGACGAATTCCTTCGACGCCGCGAACGCGCAGCACGGATGTCCTTCCCAGATGTCTTTCGAGAGAATGTGGATGAAACCGACGCCGTCAAACACCGCGCGCTGGTTCATCGGATCCGGACCAAGGAAGCCGTCGATATTGTCGGCGCGCAGATTGGCGACCATTTCCGGCGGCGGCACTGCGCGGATCTGCACATCGGTATCGGGATCGAGGCCGTGTTCGGCGAGATAATAGCGCAGCAGGTAATTGTGCATCGAATAGTCGAAGGGCACCGCGAATTTGAAGCCCTTCCATGACTTCGGATCGCGCTTGTCCTTGTGCTTCATTGACAGCGTGATCGCCTGGCCGTTGATGTTCTCCACCGCTGGCATCGTGTAGGGCGTCGGTGTCGAGCCGGCTCCCATGGTGATGGCGAGCGGCATCGGCGACAGCATGTGCGCCGCGTCGTATTCCTTGTTCAGGGTCTTGTCGCGGATCACCGCCCAGCCGGCGGTCTTGATCACTTCGACATTGAGGCCATGCTTCGTGTAGAAGCCCATCGGATGCGCCATGATGATCGGCGTGGCGCAGGTGATCGGAATGAAGCCGACCTTGAGGTCCTTCTTCTCGAGCGGCGCACCCTGCGCAAAAACTTCGGTCGCTGTCTTCAGCGGGAAAAACTGCGAGACCGCAGCCAATGCCGTCGAAGCGCCGACCGATCTCAGGAAAGCCCGGCGGCTCGCATCCTTTGGAAACATCGCCCGCATGACGGCCGAGGCGACAACGCCTTCATAGCGCGCCTCGTCGTTCTGTGGTGCTTCCACGGCAGCGCACTGCAATAGCGCATCGCGTGCGTGCTCGGCTTCGTTGATGTGGCGGCCGCAGGAGCAACCAGCCGAATGCAATCTGCGCTTGGGATCAAATGCATTGTCGAATGTGGACATCGATATCTCCCGTCTGAAGCAACCCTCTGGGGGACCTTTGGCGTGCGGATAAGCGCAACGTCGGACCTTTAGGGAGGAGTGAGCAAAGTCGATGCCAGACCAAGTCGGGGCCAGAGGCCAATCCGCCGCAACGCCAATTCCCCCGGAAAATCGGCACTTGAGAGTTACGAAATTTCGTAAATCATGAAATTTCGTAACAACGGCACAGATCGTGCAGCGATTGGCTCAACAAACGGGTCGATACGTATGCATTCTCCGCTGCACGAAAATCAGGCAAACACAAACGACGCTGCCGATTTTGGCCGCATCTTCGAAATGTGCGCCGAAGCCATGCTGGTGCTGCGGCCGGTGGAAGACCGCATCATCGATGGCAATCCCGCTGCCTGCCGGCTGCTCGGCTATACCCGCGAACACCTGCGCGGCATGGCCGTCACAGCTCTGCATCCGGGCCAGCTACCCGCCCTGATCGTCTTCACCGATGGCGTGATGGCCAAGGGCGCATACTGGACGCGCGGACTGAAACCCCGCCATGCGGACGGCCATGAACTGGCTCTGGAATATTCCGCGAGCGTATTGACCCGCGACAGTTCGGCCGAAATCCTGCTGACGATGACGGATCTCGCCACGCAGCGCCGGCGCAATGCCGATACCGAAGCAGATCTCTATGTGCGCGGTGGCATCGAGGAATGGCAGCGGGTCGAACGCTTCTTCCGCGATGTCGAACGCGAGAACCAGTTGATCCTGCGCGCGGCCGGCGAAGGCATCTATGGCGTCAACGCCGACGGCAAAACCACCTTCGTCAATCCGGCGGCCGAGCGCATGCTGGGATGGACGGCGGAAGAGCTCGTCGGCAAGGACATGCACTCGCTGGTGCATCACACCCATGCCGACGGCTCCTATTATCCCGCCATGCATTGTCCCATCTATGCGGCCTTCCGCGACGGGGCGGTGCATCAGGTCGACAATGAAGTCTTCTGGCGCAAGGATGGATCGAGCTTCCTCGTCGAATACAAATCGACCCCGATCAAGGATCGTGGCAGCGTCGTCGGTGCGGTGATCGTGTTTCGCGATGTCACGCAGCGCAAGGAGGCTGACGAGAAGCTGCGCTCCGCCCTCACCGAGGTCGAACAACTCCGCAAGCAGCTCGAGCTCGACAACGAATATCTGCAGGAGGAAATCCGCCGCGAAAGCAATCATCGCGGCATCATCGGCGTGAGCGCACCGATGCAGAAAACCATTCGGCAGATCGAGCTGGTGGCACCGACAGACGCCAGCGTGCTCATTACCGGCGAATCCGGCACTGGCAAGGAGCTGATCGCCCGTGCCATTCACGACGCCAGCAAGCGCAACCATCGCCCGCTTGTGCGGGTCAATTGCGCCAGCATCCCGCGCGAATTGTTCGAGAGCGAGTTCTTCGGCCATGCGCGTGGCGCCATCCCCGGCGCACTGCGCGATCGTCTCGGACGCTTCGAACTCGCCGATGGCGGCACATTGTTTCTCGACGAGATCGGCGAAATCCCACTGGAACTGCAAGGCAAGCTGTTGCGTGTGTTGCAGGAGGGACAATTCGAGCGTGTTGGTGAATCGCGCACGCGGCATGTCAATGTGCGGGTGATCGCCGCCACCAATCGCGACCTGGGCGCCGACGTGCGGCAGAAGCGTTTTCGCGAGGATCTCTATTTTCGGTTGAACGTGTTTCCAGTGGAACTGGTGCCGCTCCGCGAACGCCTCGATGACATTCCCCTGCTCGCGGCTCATTTCCTGCGGCTCGCGGGCGCCAAGCTGAAAATTGGCGATGTGCGGTTGACCGAAGGCGATGTGCGCCGGCTCTCGCAATATGCCTGGCCGGGCAATGTGCGCGAATTGCAGAACGTGATCGAACATGCCGCCATTCTGGCCCGCAATGAACGCCTGCGCATCGATTTGCCCGGCGGCAGCACACGCCATACCACACGGCAGAACGGCGTCGTCCTTCTGACCGAAGACGAGCGGCGCGAGCGCGATCGCGCTAACATCCTGGCCGCGCTCGAAGCCTGCGGCGGCAAGATCTTCGGTCAGGGCGGCGCGGCGGAGTTGCTCAATGTGCGCCCGACGACCCTCGCCTCGCGCATCAAGACGCTCGGCATCACGGTTCCGCGAAAAAGCCGCGCCGGCGTCATTGCAAATTGATAAAATTCCACCACCATGGCGTATGGACACCACACCTGACGGCGCAAGATCGGCAGACATGAGCGCAGATGTCATCATCGGCGAAACGCGACTGACCCCGCATCGGTTGCGCGCCACAGTTCTGGGTGAGGTCCACGCTCGCCCCTTTACCGCCTTATCGACGCCCGCGCGGGTTCTGCATTTTGCCTTCGACACGGTTGGCGATCAGGCTCAGGCCGACCGCGATGCCCTGACCAGACTTTGTGTCGGGCGTGGTGTGCAGCCGCCGCGTCCCAATGACAAACATCTGCATGTCTCGTTCGGCAGCACCACCCTGCGCTGGGAACAGCATTCGGAATTCACCACCTACACTTGGGAGCTGCCAGCCGATCCGTCGGCGGCGCCATTTCATCCCACAGCGTCGTCGCTTGCTTCTCCGATGAATGCGGTGCCACAACCTGGACCTCTGCTGGTCGCCGTCGATTTGCATCTGCTGACCGATACGCCCGGTCGTTACGCCGTCGAACGGTACTTCAATCGCGCGAGCCTGGCAGTAGCGGAAAATTCGGATGGCACCGCTGTCTATGCGACCGATTTTCAACCGGATGCCGCCGGCTTCATTCGTATTCTCGTGCTTGACCGGGGCCTCGGTCGCGAACGCGCGGGCGCTCTCGTTCAGCGTATCCTGGAACTTGAAACCTATCGCACGCTGGCTCTGCTCGGCTTGCCAAAGGCCCAGGAACTGGCACCATCCATCAACCGGATCGAAAGACGGCTCGCCCAGCTCACGGGAGAATTGCGGGGCAACACCGCTCTTGCGGACAACAGCCGCATGCTGGACGAACTCACCGCGCTGGCTGCGGAGCTTGAGGCCGGCGCGGCGGCCAGCCTGTTCCGGTTCGGCGCGAGCCGCGCCTATGACGAGATCGTACAGACCCGGCTGAAGATCATCGGCGAGCGCAAGGTCGGTGGCCTGCCGACATGGTCGTCCTTTCTCGCACGCCGCATGGCGCCTGCGATCCGCACCTGCGCCACGACTGAAGAGCGTCAGGCCAACCTCTCGCGCAAACTCGCGCGGGCGGCCAATCTGCTGCGCACGCGCGTCGATGTCGAACTCGAGCAGCAAAATCAGGATCTGCTGAAATCGATGAATGCGCGGACGCGCCTGCAATTGCGCCTGCAGGCAACGGTGGAAGGACTGTCGGTCGCGGCCATCAGCTATTATGTCGTCGGCCTGTTCGGTTATATCGTCAAAGGCGCGCATGATGCCGGCTGGCCGATCGAGCCGACCCTCGCGACAGCAGCATTCGTGCCGATCGCCATCTTTGCGATCTGGTGGACAGTGCGCCGCATCCGCAGTCATCACATAGGGAAAGAGATTTAACAGCGGGCGAAGGACGCTACATCGGCGGCGTCAGACCATCCTTGCCGACATTCACACGCGCTGCGGTGAACGAACCATCCGGCTGCGGGATCGCTGCGATAATGAAGATTTTTGCCCCCGGCTTCAGATCGGCCATGGCGCCCGGCACATAGGTGACGACCGGCGCCTCCTTCGGCACGATGATTTTCTTCTCACCGTCCTTGTACTTCACCGTGATGGTCTGACCATCAACACCGGCCACGGTATCCATCACCGTCGCATTGGTCATCGTGCTTTGCGGCTGCACATCCCATGGG
>JAEXXW010000294.1 GCA_023405565.1 Pseudomonadota bacterium | reverse complement strand
CACATCCCATGGGAAATGGCCTTCGGCAACGCCGCGCATCGCTTCCGGGAAAATGTGAACATGCAGCGCGCGCTGGCTGCCATCCGGCTGCGGCAAAGCCGAGACACCGATATAGGAATTCGGCTTGATCTCGGTGATGCTGATCGGGACGATGCCGGCGACGCCGACATTGTCGGCCAGCTTGATCTTCAGGTCTTTGCCGTCACGCGATTTCACCGTCATCATCGGCCCATCGATGGCGACGATCTCGCCGCGCACGCGGACCGGCTTGTCCTGGGCATACACGCTGCCGGCCAGAAGCGCCGATACCAGAGCAGCACAAATGATAAAAAATGACGAGGATCTCAGGCGAACCATCATGACGTCCCCCCTCGCAGCGATGCGAGACACATCCCGCGTGCTCCCTGAGAACACCGCGCCGCAGACGCTATTCCATCAATAATACCCCGGCGTCGCTCCGCCATCGACCGGGATCGCCGCGCCCTGGATATGTCGTCCCTTCTCACTGCACAGGAACAGTGTGAGCTCGGCGATGTCCGTGGGCTCGGCCATCCGCCTGATCCCGTCACGGGCGATCGCCTGCGCGCTGATCTCTCCGATTGTCTTACCAGCAGCCGTAGCGCGCTGCGCAAACAGATCCTGCATGCGATCGGTGGCCGTAAGCCCAGGATGGATGATGTTGACGTTGACGCCATCTTTCATGCCGAGATGTGACAGCGCCTTTGAGAAATTGGCCATGGCCGCATTGCACGACCCGCCGATCGTAAAATCCGCGCTTGGCGTACGTGCCGCACCACCGCCGATATTGACGATGCTGCCCTGCGCATCGACCAGCATCGGCCAGAACAGCCGCGACAGCCGCACGCAGCCGAAAAACTTCAACGCAAAGCCGTCCAGCCACGCCTCATCGGAAAGCTCCAGAAAATTGCCGGCTTTGGTCGCGCCGGCATTGTTGACGAGGATATCGCAACGGCCAAGCCCTTTCCTCACGAGGGAATGCAGCTTCTCGCAATCGGCCAGCTTGCGCAGGTCGAGCGTTGCGGTGACCGGTCTCGGACCGCCGGTCTTCGCAATCGCTTCGGCCGCGTCCGTCAGATTCCTGTCTGACGTCGAGGCTATAACAGTCTGCGCCCCTTCGCGTGCAAAGGCTTCGGCGATACCACGTCCAATGCCCCGGCTGCCGCCCGTGACAACGACAACCTTGCCGCTGAAATCGCCCATCTCTCGCTCCTATCGCAATGCGGAGCGGCGAACCACGGTTCGTGATCGCGCCGCGGCCGAAGATGCCGAACGCTGAGGCTCGGCCAGAATGCCAATGACCTCGTCGAGCAGCGCATAGATCTGTTCAAGGCGCGCAGCCCCAATTTCCTGCGCCAGCCCGGCATAGATCGCCTCCGATTGCGGCGCGACCGCTTCGAACAGACGACGTCCCTTTGGCGTCAGCGAGATCGTGACGCGCCGCTGGTCATGCTTGTTGCTGCGTCTGGACACCAGTCCGTCGGCTTCCAGCTTTGGCAGAATGCGAGACAGGCTGGCCGCATGCAGGCAGCAGACGTGGCTGAGCTCGGCGATTTCAAGCGCCTCCGCCTCATTCAGCGCGCGGACAATCCGCCATTGCTGATCGGTGAGACCGCGCGCGGCGAGATGCGGACGGAACCGCTGCATGACAGCCTCCCGCGCCAGCATGAGCTGCATTGGCAGCGAACGCTGGAACGGGCGCATGCGCGTGCTCATAATCCATCCTCGACGCCATTCCGCAATGTGCCGATTTCCGGCACCGTCACCTCGATCACATCACCCGGCTTCAGCCATTTCGGCGGATCGAATCGCGCGCCCGCGCCCGTCGGCGTGCCGGTGACGATCATGTCGCCCGGCTTCAGCGTTGTGAAAGTCGTGATGTAGGCGAGCAGCGCACCATAATCGAAGATCATGTTCGCCGTGGTGTCGTCCTGCCGCACCTCGCCGTTCACCGTTGTGGTGAGATGCAACGGCTTGCCGTATGCGATCTCGTCAGCCGTCACCATCCACGGGCCGATGGATCCCGAACGATCGAAGTTCTTGCCCTGCGTCACATTGAACTTGGCGTGCCGCACCCAGTCGCGGATCGTGCCTTCGTTGCACAGCGTATAGCCGATGATGTGCTCGGCGGTCTGATCGGCGGTGATACGATGGCATTCCTTGCCGATTACGATCACGATCTCGCCCTCGTAATCGAGCTGCGGCGATTCCGGTGGGCGGATCAGAGGCTGGCCGTGACCGACGAAGGAGCCGGGCGTGCGGAAAAACATGCTCGGATATTTCGGTTTCTCCGAGCCATCCTTGTACTCCTCGTTACGATTGCCATAGTTCACGCCGATGCAGAGGATTTTCTCCGGCCCGACCACCGGCGGCAACAACTGCACCTCAGCCAGCGGGAAGTCGGGCCGCACACGCGCCACCGCTTCCGCCATTTCATTCAGCGCATCGGCACGCAGCACATCGAGCAGCGAATGAAATCGTGGCAAACGCGGCCGCACATCGACGATCGCATCGCCGATCACCGCACCAAAACCGGGGCGGCCGTGATGTGTGAAACTGACTAGTTTCATTCTGCTGCTTCACTCGTCAAAAGGCCGGCGCGTGACAATACACCATCGAGACGCTTTTCCAGTTCGGGCAGCGCCGGCACCATCGGCAGGCGATGCTCGTTGCGTTCGATGATGCCAAGACGCTTGGCCATGTATTTGATGGGGATCGGATTGGTATCGTAGAAAATGGCCTTGTTGAGATCGTGCAACCGGTGATGCAGGTCCTGCGCGGTTTTCAGATCGCCGCGCCATACCGCTTCGCACAGATCGGACAGAACCCGTGGACGCAGATTGCCGACGGCATTCATCAGGCCGCACGCGCCGATCGCCATCATCGGGAACGACAATTCCTCGAGCCCGACGAAAATCTTGAAATCATGCCCGGCAGCGACCAGGCATTCGGTGACAAAATCGAGATCGAGCGACGCGTGCTTCATGCCGACGAAGTTCGGCGATTTCTCGCGCAATTCCTTCACCGTATCGATCTTGATGTCGATCGCGGCCCGTCCGGGGATATGATAGATCATCCACGGCAGATCGATGCCTTTCATGACTTCGAGATAATAGGCGATCATGCCCCGCTGCGGCGGCCGCGTGTAATAGGGCGTGACGATCAGCAGTGCATCGGCACCCGCCTTCGCGGCATGTTCGGTGAGAATGCGCGTTTCCCAGATCGCCTGCGAACCCGTGGCTGCGACGATCGGCACCCGCCCTTTCGCGACTTCGACCGAGAGCGTCACCAGCCGGTTGCGCTCCTCCGTCGTCAGCGATGCCGGCTCCGATGTGGTGCCGTTCACCAGGATACCATGCGACCCTTCGCGGATCTGCATTTCGATCATGCGCGCATAGGTATCGTAATCGACCTCGCCGTTCTTGAACGGCGTCAGCAGCGGCGGAATGGATCCCTTGATGCGATCAAGCGGCAACGGCATGGACGGCCTCCCGGATTGTCCTAGTGTCCTGTCACAACGCTTCGTATTCTCTTGCCGCGACTTCTTGAACGAAGCGTTGGGACAAAAGGACACTAGCAACTTTTGATTCTAGTGCGGTTTTGTTTCTGACGTTCCGATGGAGAGATTACCGCAAGTGTGATCGGAACGTCAGAAACACCGCACTAGGCGATAAACGCTCTTTTGTTTCCTGCCGCAACCGGCTTGACGGCCGGCCCGGAGCAATGATTAACATGTTAAATGTCTCCGCTGGGGCGCGTCAACGACCCCGAAAACAGGTGACGAGGAGGATCAACGCATGCCGCATATCATCGTGGAATATTCCGGCAATCTGGACGGTTCTGTGGACGTCCCCGGCCTGTTGAATGCATTGCACCAGGCGATGATCGATACCGGCGTCGCCGATGTCGCCGCCATCCGCACCCGCGCCGAGCGGCGTGAACATTTCTGCGTGGCCGACCGCGATCCGAAGAATGGCTTTGTGCAGATTACCGTTCGCATGCGCGAAGGCCGGCCGAAGGAAGCCTATCAGAAGGTCGCCGAAAACCTGATGGCGGCGGCCGAGACGTCGCTGGAGCACACCTTTGCGTCGCACCCGCTGCAGCTTGCGCTGGAAATCCACGAAATCACCCAGCTCACGCTGCGCAAGAATACCGTACGCGGCAAAGAGAAGGCGGCATGAGCGCGACGCTTGATGAGACGATCGCCCGCGCGGAAAACTATCTCGCGCGCTTTCGCAAGGGCACCGTTCGACACCTGATCGACGGCAATGAAGATGAAGGCAACGGCGAGCTGTTCGATACGTATTCACCTGTCGACAATACCGTCATTGCTGAAGTTGCCAAAGGCAGCGCGGCCGAGATCGATCGCGCGGCGAAAGCGGCGATGAAGGCGTTCCGCACCAACTGGGTGCACACTTCCGGCGAGAAGCGCCGAGCGATCCTGCACAAGGTCGCCGATGCGATCGAGGCGCGGGCCGACGAGATCGCCTATGTCGAATGCATGGATACCGGCCAGCCGATCCGTTACATGTCGAAGGCGGCCTTGCGCGGCGCGGAGAATTTCCGCTTCTATGCCGATCGCGCGCCGAACGCA
>JAEXXW010000242.1 GCA_023405565.1 Pseudomonadota bacterium | reverse complement strand
ATCCGAAGGGATCGCCATTGCCAGGCAGACTTGTGGCAACGGATGGTTGCGGAATGCCGTCCTTGGCAACATCCCACCATGCCTGACCGGCCGCGGGCGTTGTCGCAAGGACAGACATCAGCGTGAGAATAGCGCTCTTCCAGCACTTGATTCTCATGGGACCGACCAACGAGCCAATTTTGCTTGAGGTGGTACTGGATTGTGATGCCACGTCCACCCAAGGATACGCATCTTTTTGCAGATGCAAAGGGTTATCAACGTAGCTTTCGTGCCGTGAGACGCCGATTGCGCAGCAATTGACTTCACCCCGTCAGTATCGATCGTTAAACTTTTCCGTGCCGGAAGTGGTGGAAGTTGCATTGCAAAGACTGCAGCTTTCGCAGGAAAAGGAAGTGACGACGTGAAACGTTATCTGTTTGGTTTGGTCGCTGCGACAGCTTTACTGTCACCTTCAGCATCGTTTTCCCAAGCTTGGCCGAACCATCCCGTTCGTCTGATCGTGCCGTTTGGAGCCGGTGGCAGCGGCGATACGCTCGCTCGCTTGTTGTCGGAGCATCTGTCGGGCACGTTTGGTCAGCAGTTTGTCGTCGAGAACAGGCCGGGCGCCGGTGGTGCGATCGGCGCACAGGCGGTCGCGACGGCGCCGGCCGATGGCTATACGCTCGGTATCACCAATCTGTCGGTTCTTTCGCTGGTGCCAGTGATCAACAAGGCGCCCTATGATCCGCTCAAGAGCTTCAGCCATGTTGCTTATGTTGCCGGCGCTCCCGTCGTGCTCTCGGCCAATCCAAAAACCGAGGTCAAGACTCTCGATCAGTTCAGGAAATATGTGGCCGAGCGAAAAGCCTTCACATTTGCTTCGTCAGGGGTGGGCTCCGACGGCCATCTGATGGGTGAGGCGATCGCGGCGACACTGAAAATGCCGACTGAACATGTGCCGTATAAGAGTACGTCTCAGGCCCTGGTCGATATTGTCGGAGGCCATATTCCATTCTCGACATTCACACTGACGTCGACCTCGCAATTCATGCGCGAGAAGACGTTGAATGCGATTGCGGTTACATCCGCGCAGCGGCTGCCGGACTTCCCTGATCTGCCGACATTCGGCGATCTGGGTTATCCAGAACTCGAAGGTACGACCTGGTTTTCCATTTCCGGCCCCGCCAACATGCCGGGCGAGATCGTCGCCAAGCTCAACGCCGAGATCAATCGCTTGATGTCGCTCCCCGAAGTCCAGAGCAAATTGCGCCGCGATGGCTTTCAGGCAAGACCGATGTCCGCTTCCGAATTCACAGGTTTCGTTGCTTCGGAAAACAATCGGTGGCGCAGTCTGATCGAGCGCGCCGGCCTCGCCGGTAAGGGCGGGTGATATCCCCGTCAGAGCCGGGACATCGCGGCTGCAGCTCCCATGCATGGGCCTTTCGATTCCCGGCTCGGGAGGAGCTTACCGTATTCGCTCAGGTCATTTCTTGCCGATCAATCGCGCCGTTTCGCGCAGGATGATCTGGCGGGCGGCTTCGCTCAGCGCCACCGTCACATGCGGGAGAAGCGGATTGGTCAGCCGTCCGGCGTCGATGTTTTTGGCGCCGGCGACCGGCGGGTAAAAGGGGGTCTTCAGGTTGATACAGGTCTTCACCGGGCATCGCCAGGCTGGCGCCGCGTCGAGCGTGATCACGGTCGGTTCGAACAGCGCGCGTTCCTTCTGACGCGCAGCGAATTCGAGCGCTTTTCCGCCGCCCATACTGTGGCCGATGATGACGACCGGTTCTTCATCATCGGCCCGCATCATGAAATGCGTGTCCATGATCACCCGCCAGCCCTGACGCCGCAGATCGTCAGCGAGAGGCGCCAACGGGGTCATGGAATTCGGCTGATACATGGCAAGTCCGTTGAGCAGGACAGCTGTCGGCCTCACCTGCGCGGTGGCCGGCGTCGCGATCAATGCGGCAAGAAGAGCAGATGCAGTGCGTGTCATCATGATGGGCCGGCGGGATTTACCATCGATTTCACAGCCAACAAAGGCACTCCTGCCATTCCAAAATCGCCCATCATTTTAAGGATAACTTCCGACGTCATTTCGGCTGGAAGCAGGGCTGGTTTTGCCGCAATTGCCACTTCGGACTCATGAGCAGGTCATGTCTGGTACGTACGTCATTTGGCATGCGCGGCGGCTGTCTTGAAATCTCGCGACGATTGCTATTGTGTTCGGCGTATACAGGCAATCCTTGCCGGAAAATCAGAACATAATTGGAAACGTGAAGGGAGTTTTTTGTGCTGACATTCGGAGTGTTCGACCATCTCGACGCCGACGGATTGCCGTTGGGCGAGATGCTGGAAAAGCGTCTCAAGCTGGTCGAACTGATGGACCGCGAAGGCTTCTATGGCTTTCATATGGCCGAACACCATTCGACGCCGCTCGGCTGGGTGCCCTCGCCAAGTGTGTTTGCCTCGGCCGTGTTCCAGCGTACAAGACGCCTGCGTGCCGGGCCGCTTGTCTACGTCTTGCCCATGTACCATCCGCTCCGCGTGTACGAAGAAGTCTGCATGCTCGATCATATGAGCGGTGGCCGCATGATGTTCGGTGTCGGTCGCGGCGCTGCACTGGTCGAGCACCAGCGTTACGGTGTCGATCCTGCACACGCGCCGGCCATGTATCACGAGGCTTTTGCCGTGATCATGAAAGCCTGCGAGAGCGATGTGCTGAATTTCGAGGGCAAATATTACAATTTCAAGGATTACATCGTTCAGTCCAGACCGGTGCAGCGTCCGCATCCGCCGATCTGGTATGGTGCGCCGAATGCCGATGCCGTTGCTTGGGCGGCGCCGAATGCCGTGAATGTCGTCTCGCTCGGACCGGCGGCACGCGCGAGGGCGATTACCGATCGCTACCGCAAGGACTGGGCCGATCTCGGCCGTAAGGCGTCGGACATTCCGATGATGGGGATCACACGTCACATCGTGGTTGCGCCGACCGATACGGAAGCCAAGGCAATGGCGCGTCGCGCCTATGCAATCTGGCGTGAGGCCATCGAATTGTTGTGGAAGCGTTCTGGAGTGCCATTCGTGCTCGCGCCGGTCTATCCAGCGACTTTTGATGAACTCGAAGCGATCGGCAACGGCGTGGCGGGTTCTCCATCGACCGTCCGCGATTATGTCGCGCGCCTGCAC
>JAEXXW010000190.1 GCA_023405565.1 Pseudomonadota bacterium | reverse complement strand
GCGCATTGCCTGGACCGGCGCCATCATCTCGGGGGCGATTACGGGCCTGATCGGCGCCGCCGCTGCGATCGAACCACATCTGTGGTTGTCACTGTTCGGTGAAGACGCGACGATGAATGCCGTTGGCTCGCAATATCTGCGCATCGTCGGCCCTTTCTATGGTTTCCTCGGTGTGGGGCTATCGTTGTATTTTGCTTCGCAGGGTGCCGGTCGCGTGGCCTGGCCGATGGCTGCAGCCATTTTGCGCGTTGCGATTGCGGCCTTGGGCGGTCTCCTCATGGTGCGATTGGGGGCAGGAACAGCCGGCGTATTCGCGGCCCTTGGCGCGGCGCTCGCTATCTACGGGGTGTTAAACGTTATTGTTGTTGCCGCCGGTGTCTGGTTTCGTGGGCGGGACATGCAAGCGGAAGGGGCTGCGCTCCAGTTAGCCCCGAGTAAGGGAACAACGTGACCACGCACGCGCAGCTTTATCTGGAGGATTTCTTCCCCGGCCAGACTTTCGAGTCCTCATCTGCGACGATGACCGCGGACGCCATCAAGGCTTACGCGGCGCAGTTTGATCCGCAACCCTTCCATATCGACGAAACAAAAGCTGCCGATACCTTCTTCAAGGGGCTGGCCGCCAGCGGCTGGCATACCGCGTCAATGACCATGCGGCTGCTGGTGGATGGCGGGTTGCCGATTGCCGGCGGCATCATCGGGGCGGGGGTAGAGGATATCCGCTGGCCACGCGCCGTGCGTCCCGACGATATTCTTCGGCTGGTGTCCGAAGTGCTGGAAACACGACCCTCGAAATCCCGTCCGGAGCAGGGGCTGGTGAAGGTGCGAACGAGCACCTTCAATCAGAATGACGAGCCCGTCCAGATCATGACGTCGAATCTGGTGGTGCAACGAAAGGCGGCGCGCTAGATACAGGTCGCAAGACGGATTCAGAAGCTTGCGATGATGAGGGTTGGGCCGAGTTGTTTTCATTTGGTTCCACGCGTGACGTCCCGGAGTGGTTGATATCCGGCGGCATTCTCTTTCTGATTTTTGTCGTCTTTGTTTTCGACATTTTCACGCCGCCGGACGACGTGACAATCTGCTTCATCTATTCCGTGATTATCGTCCTTTCGATCTTCAGTCGGTATCGCAGGGCTTATCTGTTCGCCACGCTGACCAGCATTTTGTCGATACTCGGTTCCTTCTTTTCGCCGCCGCCCGGCACGCTGAGCGTGGTGTTTTTCGCCAACCGCGCGATCGCCATCGTGTCGCAGTGGATCATCGCGTTTCTGGTCACAAGCCGGAAGAAGACTGAAGTGCTTATGCAGGCGGATCTCGATGAACAGAAGGCCAATGTTGAAACCAGCCGCCGCTTTCTCGACGTTCTCTCGCATGAAATTGGCACGTCATTGACGACGATCGACGGTCAGGCCTTTCTTCTGAAAAGAGCACTGACGGAGGTCGATCCAAATTTAGTTCGCGCCGACAAGATCCGTGGGGCGGTTCGCCACATCCAGGCTGTCGTGCAGCAGGTCCAGCTTGCGTCAGAAGTGGGCGAGCGTGCAGCGCAACTGGATGCAATCGCTGTCGATCTGCGTGCGCTGGTCGAGGATGTCGTATTGGACATGAGCGCCGAGACCGTGAAGGTCGATGCAGATCTTGGAGGCTTGCCGCGGTCGATCGCGGGTGATCCCGATATGCTGCGGCAGGTCATCGACAACATCCTGTCCAACGCGGTCAAGTTTTCGTATGAAAACGACACGGTTGCTGTCACCGGCACAAGTCGCGACGGTTGCGCGGTCCTGACGGTCCGCGATCATGGGCGAGGTATCCCGGATGACGAGAAGGACAAGATTTTTTCGCCCTATTATCGGGCGCGCAACAGCCGTGGCAGTCACGGCACCGGCATCGGTCTCTACGTGGTGAAGCAGTTTGTCGAAACCCATGGCGGCACGATCCATATTGACAGCAGCTTGGGTGAAGGCACAACGGTAACGATAAGTCTGCCGATCGAAGGCCCGCCGAAGGACGACGTCCGTGACGAAACCGCACATCCTTTGCATTGAAGATGACGCGGATACCTGTGAGCTTCTGATGGAAGTTCTGACAGGCGATGGCTTCACGGTTTCGACGGTTCAATCAGGGCTGGCCGGTTTATCGGCACTCGAGAGCAAGCCGGATCTCGTTCTCTGCGATATCGACTTGCCGGACGTGTCAGGCTTCGACGTGCTTGAGCGCATTCGTTCGGGCAGTCTTCTCTCTCTTGGTGTGCCATTCATTTTTCTCACCGCTTTTTCCCAGCGTTCGCATCAGATCCATGCGCGGCAACTGGGCTGCGACGACTATGTCACCAAGCCGATCGATTTCGAATTGCTGACGGCAATCATTCGGCATCGCCTCAGCGCCGCCGCGGAGCGGAAGGCCGACAACGCCGAACTCAAACTGACCGATCGGGAACTTGAAGCATTGACCTGGGTCGCGCGCGGAAAGTCATCGGCCGATATTGCCGTGATCCTCGGTATCAGCGAACGCACGGTAAATTTCCATATGGACAATGCCATGCGCAAGGCAGGCGTTTCGACGCGCGTTCAGGCTGCGGTGAAATGCGCGATGCTGGGGCTGATTTCGCCTTAGACGTGCAGGCCTTGCCGGCAGACTGGCCGTCCTGTCAACCTTGACAGGTACCTTTCGTGTCATGAGACCGTCAAATTCAGCTTCATTCTCAGAATGAGGCCCTCCTATGTCATCCCTCTGGCTCATGGCTCTGTACGCAATCATCGCTTTCATTCTGCAGGCGATGACCATCGGCGCCATCTTTGTTTTCGAAAGCGCGCTCGGCGGATGGAGCGGAGTGCTGTTCGTTACTTTCTATTTCCTGATGTTCTGGGTGGCATGGCCAATCGCGTTGCGATTGACCGAGCCGAAAAACGAGACTGTCCCCGGCGCTCAGAAAGCCTGATACGCGCCGTTTATGCCGAAACGCGGCGTTTTTACGCTGCGTTTCTTTTTCCCCACAGACGCTGCGAGGCGATGTCCGCGCCTTCGCGCAGCGATCTGAGCTTCAGCCACACCACCGGCTCGACCACCCATTCGCGATTGGTGAATGTGCCGAAACCGCAATCGGTCGAGGCGATCACGCGTTCGCGGTCGCCGACGGCCGCCACGGCTTCCTCGATGCGGCGGGCGACGACTTCCGGATGCTCGACGAAATTCGACGTTGTCTCGATGACGCCGGGAATCAGGATCATGTTCGCCGGCAAAGGGTGCTGCCTGAAGGCAGCATATTCGTGCGCGTGTCGTGGGTTGGAAAACTCGATCGACAGCGCGCCGACTTTCGCCTGGTAGAGCGCCGGCAGGATCTTCGCCAGCGGCACATCGTGAATGTGCGGCCCCTCCCAATTGCCGTAGCAAATGTGCAACCGCACCCGGTCGGCCGGAATGCCATCGATGCCCTTGTTGATGGCGTCGACCTGCTTCTCCACCGCCTTCACGAACTCGGCTTCCGACAGATCGCGATGGAACATGGTGCGGTCCATCGCCAGATCCGGCGCATCAATCTGCACGAGCAATCCCGCCTTGTAGATTGCCTGATATTCCTTCGCCATTTCCCGCGCCAGGGCGTCGAGATAGTCGTCATTGGTCTTGTAATAGGCATTGAGCATCGTTGAGGCGATGATGCCAGGCGACGCCGCCGTCATGAACGTTTCCGGAAACGTCTTGCCGGCAATATTTTTCATCCGGGCGAGCTCGCTCTCGATCGGCTTGATGT
>JAEXXW010000184.1 GCA_023405565.1 Pseudomonadota bacterium | reverse complement strand
ATCCGAAGTGGAAGGGCAAGATCTGCATCCGATCTGGCCAGCACATTTACAACAACGCCCTGATCGCAGCGATGATCGCCAAATACGGCGAAGCGAAAGCCGAGGAATGGCTGCGCGGCGTGAAAGCCAATCTCGCACAGAAGCCTTCGGGTGGTGACCGCGAACAGGCACGCGACGTGGCCGCAGGCAAATGCGACATCGGTATCGGCAACACCTATTACTGGGCGTTGATGAAGACCAGTGCCAACCAGAAGGACTGGGCCGAGGCGACCCGCGTGATCCTGCCGACCTTCGCCGATGGCGGTACGCATGTGAACGTCTCAGGCGTCGTGCTCGCCAAGAACGCGCCGAACAAGGCCAACGCGATAAAGCTGATCGAATGGCTCGCCGGCGACACCGCGCAGCACATGTATGCCGACACCAACTACGAATATCCCGTGAAGGCTGGCATCAAGGTCAACGACATCGTCGCAAGCTACGGCCCATTGAAGCCCGACACGCTGCCGCTGGCCAAGATCGCCGAATACAAGAAGGCGGCGGCCAATCTGGTCGACAAGGTCGGCTTCGACAACTAATGAGATTGACGTAACGAGGGCGCCGTCTTCGCAGATCCGCGAAGACGGCGTTTTGCTTCAAGGTTCACGATGGCGCATGTCGGCGTAAGCCATATCCCGGAACTAGCGCACAGGTTGCACTGGCCGCGCCACATCCTCGCGCGCATTTTCCTTCTGGTCCTTGCCGCCGCTGTCGTCGCACCGCTGGTCACGCTCGCCTACATCGCGTGGCAGGGCGACGATGAAATCTGGCATCACCTGTGGACCTATGTGGTGCCGAACGCGGCGATCGATACGGCGGGCCTCCTTGCCGGCGTCGCGATCCTCACCTCCATCATCGGCATTGGCGCTGCGTGGATCGTCACGGCTTACGATTTCCCCGGCCGCGCGACGCTGAGCTGGCTGCTGCCACTGCCGCTCGCCTTCCCGACCTATATCGTCGCCTATGTCTATGCCGACATTTTCGACGCCGCCGGCCCGGTGCAGACTGCGTTCCGGGCACTGGCCGGCTATCGCACCGCCGCCGAATACTGGTTTCCGCAGATCCGCTCGCTGCTAGGCGCGATCTTCGTGATGAGCGTCGTGCTCTACCCCTATGTCTATCTTGCCGCACGCGCGATGTTCCAGACACAGAGCGCATCGCTGATCGAGGTCGCGCGCACCTTGGGTGCAACGCGCTTCATGCTGGCGCGGCATGTCGCACTACCGCTCGCGCGACCGGCCCTCGCCGTCGGGCTTTCGCTGGCGTTGCTGGAAGCGCTCAACGACATCGGCGCCAGCGAATATCTTGGCGTGCAGACATTGACGCTCTCGATCTTCACCACCTGGATCAACCGCTCGAGCCTGCCCGGCGCCGCGCAGATCGCCTGCGTGATGCTGCTCATTGTCATCGCGTTGATGGCGCTGGAGCGTTATGGCCGGCGCCATCGCCGCTTCAGTGTCTCGCTGCGGCGACAACGCTACGTCCCGCGCATTCCGCTGAGCGGGCGCCCTGCCTATGTGTCACTTGGCGTTTGCCTCCTTCCCGTCGCGCTCGGCTTTATCATTCCGCTGGCCTTTCTCACCCATCAGGTGATCCAGCGCGGTCTCCTGATTGGCTTCGATCACGATCTGATCCGCCACACGCTGACCACCGTCACGCTTGCCGCAACGGCAACAGCGATTGCCATCACGCTGGGGCTTGCCGCCGCTCTCGCCACGCGTTTGATCCGCGGCAAGGCCGCGTTCGCGTGCCTGACGATCGCCGGCATGGGCTATGCGATCCCGGGTACCGTCCTTGCACTCGGATTGCTCTCGCCGCTGGTCGGGACCGACAATCTCATCAACGCGGTCTCTAAATTCTTCGGCGGCCCCAATTTCGGCCTTGTCATCGCTGGATCGAGCGCGGCTCTGATCATTGCCTATGTGACGCGATTTCTCGCCATCGCCACCGGGTCGGCACAGGCGGGGCTGGCGCGCATCGCCACCGAAATCGATGATGTCGCCCGTACCCTCGGCGTCCGCCCGGCGGGGATCGCCTGGCTGATCCATGTCCCGCTGGCGCGTCCCGCGCTCGGCGGCGCGGCGCTGCTGGTCTTCGTCGATTGCCTGAAGGAATTACCGGCGACGCTGCTGCTGCGGCCGCTGAATGTCGAGACGCTCTCGACCTACATCTATCAATATGCAACGCGCGGCAGCTTCGAAGAGGGGGCGCTGGCGGCGTTGCTGATCGTTGCGGTCGGCATCCTGCCGGTGATCCGCCTGACGCGATTTTCGGAAATCGCGCCGGCGCCGGTGTCGTCGTCCGAAGGCCGTTAACGGCCGAACAGATTCATGCCGAATTTGTAGCTGAGGCCAAGCTGCGCAATCCACTGATTGTCGTCGCCAACCTTCACGATGGGCGAGTCGGCAGCATCGCCGATCAGCTTTTCATAGGTCAGCGAGCCGACCACCGCCCATTCCGGCGAAATCTCGTAGCGGGCATAGCACTCCGCGCCGACGCCCTTGAAACCGCCGCTAGCCGAATAGGCCGTCAGCAGCGGCGAACGCGCGGC
>JAEXXW010000706.1 GCA_023405565.1 Pseudomonadota bacterium | reverse complement strand
CGCATCCACCGCCCCCTTGGTCGCCGCATACCAGGCATATTCGCCGGCCGCACCGAGCTTCGACTGCACCGACGACAAGAACACGATCGAACCGCCCGCCTTGCCATGCCGCGTCGACAGCCGCGGGATCGCCGCACGCGCGGTAAAGAACGCGCCCATCACATTGACATCGACATTCTCGCGCAGCGTCTCAGTCGACACCGCTTCGAAGCGCGAATTCCTGCCGGTGACACCACTGTTATAGACGAGATGGCGCAGCGGCCCGAAGGCATCGACGTCCTTGAACAGGCGCTCCACATCGGCTTCCTGCGCCATGTCGCCCTGGATCGCAATGGCGCGACTGCCGCTGCTTTCGATATCCTTGACGACCTCTGCCGCCGCATCTGCGTTGCTTTTGTAGTTGATGGCGACGTCATAACCGCGCTGCGCAGCGAGCCGTGCCGTTGCCGCGCCGATGCCCCTGCCACCGCCGGTGATAAGAACGATCTGCTTGTCCGTCATGTCGAGGTTATTTCCGTCCCGTTGCTTTTGGTCGTTTTCGCCGGTTGCGAAGAGCGAGCACGTTAAACACCTCGACCGCCCCCGCAAAGGCCATCGCGAAGTAAATATAGCCGCGCGGAATATGGAACCCGAGCCCGTCCGCGACCAGTGCAACGCCGATCAGCAAAAGGAACGACAGCGCCAGCATCTTGGTGGTCGGATATTTCTGGATGAAGGCCGACACCGGCACGGCGGCGAAATACATCACCAGCAACGCCACGACGACCGCCGCGATCATGATCTCGACATCCTGCGCAAGGCCGATCGCGGTGATGATGGAATCGAGCGAGAAGACGAGATCGATGGCGACCAGTTGCGCGATGACCCAGGCCAGGGCGTTGCTGCCTAGACTCGGCTCCGCCTCCTCGTATTCAGCCTCGACCTCGGCATGGATTTCGCTCGTGCCTTTGGCAAGCAGGAACAGCCCGCCGGCAATCAGGATCAGGTCGCGCCAGGAGAATTCATTGCCAAGGATCGCAAAGACCGGCGCCGTCAGCCGCATGATCCAGGTCAAGGTCAGCAGCAGCGCGACACGGAAGATGAAGGCAAGGCCAAGCCCGACCTGACGCGCGAGCTTGGCCTGCCGCTTTGGCAACCGCGCAATCAGGACGGAAATGAAAACGATATTATCGATGCCGAGCACGATCTCGAGCACCGAGAGGGTCACCAGCGCGAGCCAAGCATTCGGATCTGTCAGGAGATGAAGCATAATGACCGGTATTCCGTTCAGTGCTGGTCGTGGTCAACCCCGACCATCAGATCATAAAGTCCCTGTCGCGCGGATAACGGGCTGTTTCGCCGCAACCCTGGCGCCGGCGGAGCGGCATCACAACGTAGCACCCCTCGCCAGACCGGCATCGCGACGCTAAGTAATAGTCTTGAAAGGCATATTCGGATGCAGACTGGATCATCACAGGCGGAGGTTGCAGTTGTCGGCGGTGGGCCATCGGGACTCACTGTGGCACTCGCCATGGCGGCGGCCGGTCTCGACACCGTGCTGGTGGCGCCGGAAGCCCCGTCCGATAACCGCACCACAGCCTTGCTTGCGAGTTCGATTGCCGCGCTGGAGACCCTCGGAGTCTGGGATATCTGCCATGACCATGCCGCGCCGCTCCGCACCCTGCGCATCGTCGACGACACCGGACGGCTGTGGCGCGCGCCGGAGGCCCGCTTCGAGGCGGACGAGATCGGTCTCGATGCTTTCGCCTACAACATCCGAAACCGCGATCTCATCGCTGCACTCGAAACCGTAGCGGCGCAGCGGATCAATCTGCGCATCGTTCACGGTGAGGCGGCTTCGGTCATCCCCGATGACAATGCGGTGGCCGTTCGCACAGCAGATGGGCCTGAGTTCACAGCAAAGCTTGTGGTCGGCGCCGATGGCCGCCATTCGATCTGCCGCGCGGCCGCGGGCATCGAGATGCATGTCGAGCGCTATCCGCAGGTCGCGCTGACCTTCAACGTCGAACACAGCCACCCGCATCGCGACATCTCGACCGAATTCCATACCGCGGCGGGTCCCTTCACGACCGTGCCGTTGCCGGGCGATTGCTCGAGCATCGTCTGCGTCGTCACCGAAGCCGATGCGCGTCATTTGCAAACGCTGTCCGGCGACACACTCGACCGCGAGTTGGAACGCCGCTCGCATTCGATCCTCGGCAAGGTGAAAGCCGAACCCGGTCGCGGCATCTTCCCGCTCGCCAGCGAAACCGCTCGTCGTGCGGCAGCCCACCGCATCGCGCTCATCGGCGAGGCCGCGCACCGAATCCCGCCGATCGGCGCCCAGGGGCTCAATCTCGGCCTGCGCGATGCCGCCGCCATTGCCGAAGTCGCATCCGATCACTCAGACGATCCCGGCGCGCCGGATGCGCTCGACCGCTATGAAACCATGCGCCGCGCCGATGTCATGACGCGCATGCTCGCAGTTGACGTCCTCAACCGCTCGCTCCTGTCGAGCTTTCTGCCGATTCAAGCGTTCCGTGGGCTTGGCCTGCATGTCCTGAACACCGTCGGGCCGCTGCGCCGTGCAGTGATGCGCGAGGGCGTCATGCCACACGGCTCGCAACCGCGACTGATGCGCGGTGAAATGCTGAGATAAGACCTCAAAGACTTCAAGCAATATGCGAAGTCAAACGCGCCAATTCACATTGCGCTTGAAGATGTTTGATCCCACGCTCAACAGCAGACGCTAAAAGCTTGCTGGTAGCACGCCGGACTTGATCATCCACATCACGCCGGTCAGCGTCACGACCGACACCATCGTCCCGATCAGCACCGAGCCCGACGCCTCCTCGACCCAGACGTCGTACTGGCGCGAGAGGATGAAGACATTCAGCGCCGGCGGCAGCGCGGCCATCAGCACCGCCGCATAGGTCCACGACGCGCTGAACGGACCGAGCCAGCTCAGCACGAAAAACACGATCAGAGGATGCAGCACGAGCTTGATCGGCACGATGGTCGGCACATCCCAGTGCAGTTTCGGAAATGGCCGCAGCCCCACCGTCACACCGAGCACGAACAGCGCGCAGGGCGCCGCGGCATTCTGCAGAAACTGCATCAGCCGGTCGAGCGCCACCGGTGGATCAAAATGGATCGCAGCCGACAACACACCCAGCACCGTCGCAACGATGAAGGGATGCAGCACAATGCTGCGGGCAACGTGCGCGGCCGACGACCAGAAGCCGCGCCGGTCGCTGCCGCCGATCGCCATCAAGAGCGGCACCAGCGAGAATAACAGGATACTGTCGAAGCAGAAGATCAGCGCCACAGGCGCTGCGGATTCAGCCCCCAGCGTCGACAGCGCCAGCCCCGGCCCCATGTAACCGATATTGCCATAGCCACCGGCAAGCCCCGCAATGGTTGCCTGCGGCATCGTCCGCCGCCCGACCATGGCCACGGCAAAAGCCAGCGCGAAGGCGATGGCCGTGGACAACATCGTGCCCAGCACGAACGAGACATTGGCCAGCTCTTCCAGCGGTGTCTTGGCGACGATCCGGTAAAACAGGCAGGGCAACGCAATATAGACGATGAAGAAATTCATCCAGGCGAGCCCGGTATCCGGGATCTGCTTCACCCGGCCACAAGCATAGCCAAGGAAGATCAAGCCGAAATACGGCAGCGCCAGATTGAGGACTTCAATC
>JAEXXW010000124.1 GCA_023405565.1 Pseudomonadota bacterium | reverse complement strand
ACCCGGGGGCCTGAACGCAAACAGCCCGTCAGATCCAGGACCGCTTCACGACAACCGGCCGCGCAGAAATGCGCGGCCGATTTTGTTATTGAAAATTAGGTCGCTCAAACCGTCGGAGTGTCTGGTGGCATTTGACGCTGCATAAGGGGTGGAAGTCCTCCTTATCAGGGGCGTTGCGAGCGCCGCTGTGCATCCGGAACTTCTGGTTCATTTGGGGAAGGATATGAATCGCAGTGGTCGGTCTTCGCGGCGAATGGTTGAGCGCAGAAACGTGCCGACGTGCTGTGATCGCCAGCAGCCGAATATCAGCTTTCAAAACAATATGCGGCCCCGAGTGAGGGGATGGCCAAAAGCTCCGCAACAATCTCTATCCGCCCGGCCCAAAAAAATCTGTCAGGTAGATGTCTTTTCTGACCGTTTGCCTGATCCGGTCATGCAATGCGCGATAGCCGAACTATTATCGTTCCTGACCGGAAGCTGCTGTATTGCATTTGTGATGTATCAGATGCGATGGTGTGCGTGCGGTAGGATTTCGATCCGATCTGACTGCCGGTCCTGCCGTGTCTGAATCAAGGACGCAGGGCTGGTCGTGCGCGGCGCCGGTTTCGTCGATCGGCGACGTGCATGTGAATTGCCGCACGATGGCTTTGGTTGACTTGAGGAGATGGAATGCACGATTTATCTGGAAAAGTAGCACTTGTGACCGGTGCGGCGCAGGGATTGGGCGCGACTTTTGCGTTGGCTTTGGCAACTGCTGGTGCCAGCGTTGTTGTCGGCGATATCGCCGACACACAAGCGACTTGCCGGACGATCGAGGCCGCCGGGGGGCGGGCGCTTGGCATGTCACTGGATGTCACCGATCCGCTTTCGGTCGAGCATTTCGTATCCAAAGCTGCGCAAACATTTGGAGGCGTGCACGTCCTCGTCAACAACGCAGCCCTTTTTGGAAATCTCGCGCTTCGGCCATTCACGCAGATTCCGAATGACGAGTGGGACCGCGTTATGGCGGTCAATGTTCGTGGGACCTTCGAATGCATGAAGGCCGTTGCGCCGGTGATGAAGGCGCAGGGGTACGGCAAGATCATCAATCTTGCATCCGGAACGGCGATCAAGGGCTCGCCGGGTTTAATGCATTACGTGGCTTCTAAAGGGGCTGTCATCTCGATAACCAGGGCCGCAGCGCGGGAACTGGGCGATAGTGGCGTCTGCGTCAATTGCATTTCCCCCGGTTTGACGCTGAGTGAGAGCGTCCGCAATCACGAAGACTGGCAGGGAACGATCGCCACCAACAACATTGCAACACGGGCGATCAAGCGGGAAGCGCAGCCGCAAGATCTCGTTGGCGCTCTCCTGTTCCTCGCATCGGCCGCCAGCGATTTCATGACAGGGCAGACGCTCTCTGTCGATGGCGGTTCAGTCATGAACTAATATCGTCTGTTGACTTGTTGTCTGTCAGCGGCGGAGCCTGTTGAAGGCTAGGGGATCGCGGACAAGGCGGGTGGGGTTCACGGCCAAAAAAATGCGTGCCGATTGAGAATATCGTCCAGTGAAGCTCACGCGAAGATCGGGTGCTTCAAGTCACGCGATACAAAAACGCCAGCGCTGCCGCAAAGCAGCGGCGCTGGCGAAATGTTTTCAGCGCATTAGGATGAATGCCGGGATGCCGGTCTGAAGGCGAAATCGTCGGGGTTAAAGGTTCTGGTCAACTGCCAGTAATCGACCAGTCGCCATGGCGAGTTCGTTACGACGCGTCCGGCACTGTTCTTGTACCAATTCTTCACACCACTCCAGGTCCACACCATCTTGCCATGAGCGGCGTCCACCTTGGCATTATAGACGTCGTGCGGCTCCAGCCGGCATTCGATCTCGGCGAAGTTGCCGTCGAACATCGTTTCGAGCGCGGCCATGATGTACCGCGTCTGACATTCGGCGTGGAAGAATAGGCTTCCGCCGTGCGCGAGATTGGTATTGGGGCCGTACAGCAGAAACATGTTGGGAAAACCGGGCGAGGTGATCCCGAGATGCGCGCGCGGATTGTCGTCACCCCACTCGTCACGAATGGTGCGCTTGTTGCGCCCTGCGATGTCGAGCGGCCATAGCATGCGGCTCGCCTGAAAGCCGGTCGCGAACACGATCATGTCGACGGGATAGGACGCGCCATTCGTATCGACGATGGCGTTTGGTTCGATCTTCGCAACGGCTGCGTCGATCAGATCGACATTGTCCCGCTTCAACATCTTGTACCAGTTGTTGTCGCGAAGCATGCGCTTGCCGTAGGGTGGATAATCCGGGATCACCTTCTTCAGCAATTCCGGATCGTCGCCGATCTCCGATTTGATGTAATTGATGAGATTGCGCCGCATCGCGAGATTGTCCGCATTCAGCGACGGTTCCGGATGCTGCCATTGGGGATCAAGCTGCAGCGAGGCGTGGAGTGCGTCACCGGACGCCCAGAACAAAAGCAGCCGGTACCACTTGGCAAAGAGCGGAATATTCTCAAGCGCCCATTGCATGCCGGGTTTCACAGGCAGCAGATAGTTGGGATTGTTTGCGGCCCAGTTGGGAGAACGCTGGAACACGAGCAAGCGTTTGACGTCGCCCGCAATCGTCGGCCCAACCTGCATGCTGCTCGCGCCTGTGCCGACCAGTGCGACACGCTTCCCTGTCAGATCCTGGATGTGATCCCACTCCGCAGTGTGGAAAACCGGCCCTGAAAAGCTCTCAAGCCCCGGGATGGTTGGAACAGATGGCCGGTTGAGCTGTCCGACACCGGAGATCAAAATGTTGGCTTTGGTGGTCTCGATCTTACCGTCCGGATTGCGTAGCGTCACTTTCCAGAGCGCGGTCGCTTCATCATAGTGAGCTGACAGGACCTCGGTCTTGAAGCGGATATCGCGGCGGACATCGAATTTGTCCGCGCATTCCTCAAGGTACTCCCACAACTCATCGCGTTTGGCGAAGTGATGCGACCAATTGTGCTTGGGTGCGAATGAGAAGGAATAGAAATGGTTGGGGATGTCGACGCCGGCGCCGGGATAGCTGTTCTCGTACCAGGTGCCGCCAACGGCATCGTTCTTCTCGAAGATCGTGAAGTCGATCCCGGCCGAGCGTAGCCGATGCCCCATGCATAGGCCGGATAATCCCGCGCCGATCACGATCACCTTGAAGTTTGGCGGCGCTCGATCCTTGAGAGAGGCTTGCATGCTCCCGGTATCGTACATTTCCTCCAGGAACAATGGCAGGTATTCAGGCTCGATGTTCTGGCCAATGCCGGAGCTGATGATCTCGGAAAGCCGCTCCGACGAGATTCGTCCGAAGGACGGTTGCGTTGCGTTGACGGCCGCTTTGATGGTTTCAATCAGGCGGTCCTGGATCATCTTCCGCAAGGGCGCGGGAATGTCCTCCATGAAGCTCCATCCGCCATGGATGTAAGGGCGGGAAGTCTCGAGAAGATCGCTCTTGCCGGAGAGTTGTGCATCGAGCATGAGTTGCGGAACGATATCGGCCTCGGCGAGCGCCTCGCGCAATCGCGATTCATCGGCAAGAATCCTCCGGAGACCTTCGATGGTGCTGCCGGACGGTAGGGAGGGGGTGGGGGCGCTTGGGGAGACGAGAGTCATGACTATCCTTTGGTATCGATGCACGCCCTGTCTTCCATCGGCGTGTGATCGCTGCTGCTCGATTTTTGAAGTGAGTATGCCTTCCGCTGAGTGGCCGACGAGTTGCTTGTGTTTCCCTGACCGCTTTGGAGATCGAATAGTCGTTTCACGATCGTTTGCCGGAAAGACGCGATATGATGGCGCATGGTCTGTTCGGCGCCGCGGGAATCACGATGGCAGATGGCGAGAAAAATATCGTGGTGCTCGATGTTCACGCTGGTCTTGTGCTCCTCCTTGGCAAGGGTGATGGACCAGAGGCGCAGAGACCGTTCGTTCAGGTTGAGAAGGATATCGGACAACACTTCGTTTCGAGCGGCGTTGGCAATCATCATGTGGAATTCGCGATCCAGCATGATGAAGCGCTCAACCTCCTCGTTGAGGCGTGCCGCTTCAGCCAGCACTTCCCGCATAGCTGCGATTTCCGCCGTGCTTGCTCGCTCGGCAGCAAGCCGCACCGCATAGGTTTCATTGAGGAGGCGTGCCTCGCTGATCTGCAGGACTTCATCGAAGTCGATATTCCGAACCACGATGCCTTTGCGGGGAATGACATCGACGAGCGCCTCCAGCCGTAGCCGATCGAAGGCCTGGTTCACCGGGGTGCGCCCAAGTTTGAGCATGTCGGCGACGACCGCCTCGTTCAGGCTCTCGCCCGGCTTGAAGGCGCAGGTGATTATGCGGTGTTTGATGAGCTGGTAGGCACGTTCCTTGAGTGACATGCCTGTGCTGGAGGGCGCGGATTTTTCTGCCGTCGCTTCTGGGGGCAGCCGTTTTGGCATGCGGCTCATGATGGGGGCCCAGCCCGGTTCAAAGGATACGCAAACATCAACTGCATCGCGGTTACCGGCAGTCATGGCCGGCATTCCCCCCGCTGTGGCAGTGCGACAATATTGACAGTCTGATACATCAGGTTGAATTGAAAGCCTTGTGGCCATTTCGATAATGGAAATTCCGGGCTGAGGTCCGCCAGAACGAGTTATTCCAATAATTACTGTATGAAATCATGCGGGGCTAGCCTTATAATCGCGCATTCTGACTAGGTGCATGCTTAGGTTTTTGGCTTGCTGGACGAGCGGATCAAGGCGATAAGTGGATATTGATATTTCACAGGAGACCTGTCCGATGCGATCTTCAAAACCTGCGTGGCTCGCTTTGGCTGCGGTTCTGGCGCTGACCGTGCCTGGTACTGCCGAGGCCAAGGTGGGTACTTGCGAGGGCCCGATCACCTTCGGCACCACCATTTCCGCGACCGGGCGCAATTCGACCC
>JAEXXW010000130.1 GCA_023405565.1 Pseudomonadota bacterium | reverse complement strand
GGCTTCGCTGCCACCTGGCAGCGCGAGCGCCGCTTTGTGCCGCAGATGGATGCATTAACGCGCAACAGAAAGTGGCAAGGCTGGCGCGATGCGGTGAGCCGCACGCTGACGCGCACTTGAGCATTTTCGCGATTCAAACACGCGCCAAAATGCTCTAGCGTGCGCCGCGCGGGGCGGAATCGCCCGAACGTCAAGGAACGCGGAACCATCATGCCGGACGACCCGGCCGGCGCATTGGGCCGGTCACTGCCTTCACCCATGGTGCAATTCGATGCGGTGACCAAGCGCTTCGGCGGCTTCACCGCTGTCGATCACGTTTCTCTCGATATCGGACGCGGTGAGTTCTTTGCGCTGCTTGGCCCCTCGGGCTGCGGCAAGACCACGTTGCTGCGCATGCTGGCCGGTTTCGAACAGCCGGACGCGGGCCGCATCCTGCTCGACGGCACGGATATCGTCGGCGTTCCGCCATACGAGCGTCCGGTCAACATGATGTTCCAGAGCTATGCGCTGTTTCCGCATCTCACCGTGGCCGGCAATGTCGCTTTCGGCCTGCGCCAGGATGGATGGAACAGGGCCGACATCGATGCCCGCGTGAAGGAGATGCTGGCGCTGGTGAAGCTCTCGGACTTCGCGCATCGCAAGCCGCATCAATTGTCCGGCGGCCAGCGACAGCGCGTTGCGCTCGCGCGGGCGTTGGCAAAATCGCCCAAGGTCTTTCTGCTCGATGAGCCGCTGGCGGCGCTCGACAAGAAGCTGCGCGACGAAACCCAATTCGAATTGATGGCGCTCCAGCAGCGCCTTGGCCTGTCCTTCATCATCGTCACCCACGATCAGGAAGAGGCGATGACGATGGCCGGTCGCATCGGCGTGATGCATGCCGGCAAGCTCATTCAGGTCGGCACGCCCGCGGAAGTTTACGAAAGTCCGCAAACGCGCTGGGTGGCCGAGTTCATCGGCGACATCAACCTGTTTGACGGCAAGGTGGTCGACTATGGCGGCAGACTGGCAACGGTCGATACCGCATCGGGATCGTTCGACGTTGCGAGCAGGGACATCGTGCAGGAGGGCGACACAGTCAGTGTGGCTGTCCGGCCGGAGAAGATCGCGATCCATCGCGGCGAGCCATTGGACAAGGAGAATGTCCTGCACGGACAGATCGTCGATATCGCCTATCTCGGCGATCTCTCGGTCTACAAGATGCGTCTCGACAATGGCGCGCTGATCCGTGCTTCGGTGGCCAACACCGACCGCCACGCCGCGACGATGCTGCATCGGGGCGATACGGCGTGGCTATCCTTTGCGCCGGATGCCGGCGTGCTGATCCGGAACTGACGCGATGGCCGGACAAGCAGCACGCTTCGATCGCTGGTATCGCCGCGCGGTGATCGGCGTGCCGTATCTCTGGCTGATCGTTTTCCTGGCGATCCCGTTTGTCATCGTGCTGCGCATCAGCCTGTCGCAGACTGAACTGGCGCAGCCGCCCTATAGCCCGGTGTTCGATCCGTCCGCCGGCTGGCAGGGTGTGAAGGATTTTGTCTCGGCGCTGTCGTTCGACAATTTCAGGACGCTGTTCGGTGACTGGCTCTATGTCTCATCCTATGTGCGCAGTGTCACCGTTGCCGCGATCTCGACGCTGATCCTGCTGGTGATCGGCATTCCGATGGCTTACGGCATGGCGCGCAGCCCGCGCTGGCTGCAGCCGATTTTGGTCATGGCGGTGATCCTGCCATTCTGGACCGCGTTCCTCATTCGCATCTATGCCTGGATCAACATCCTGCAGCGTGACGGTCTGTTGAACGACCTCTTGCTGGCGCTCGGCATCATCTCCGAGCCGCTGACATGGCTTGCAACCGACACCGCGATCTTCATCGGCATCGTTTATTCCTATCTGCCCTTCATGGTGCTGCCGCTCTATGCCGCTTTCGAGAAGATGGATGACACCTTGCTGGAAGCGGCGGCCGATCTCGGCTGTCCGCGCTGGAAGGCATTCTGGCTGGTGACGCTGCCGCTCGCCGTGCCGGGCATCATCGCCGGCTCGCTGCTCTGCTTCATCCCGGTGGTCGGCGAATTCGTCATTCCCGATCTGCTCGGCGGATCGGATTCGCTGTTCATCGGCCAGACCCTGTGGACCGAATTTTTCTCCAACAAGGACTGGCCGGTCGCTTCTGCGCTCGCCACTGTTCTGCTCGCGATCCTCTTGGTGCCGATCATGATCTACCAGCACATGCAGTCGCGTTCGCTGGAGCGGAGGTGAGGGGATGCATCGCGCTTCACCGTTCAACATCGTTTCCGTCGCGCTCGGCCTCGCGTTCCTTTATCTGCCGATCGCGATCCTGATCATCTTTTCGTTCAATGACTCCAAGCTTGTCGCGGTCTGGGGCGGCTGGTCGCTGCGGTGGTATCGTGCGCTCCTCGAAGACTCGGCGATCCTGCAAGCCGCCTGGGTCAGTCTGCGCATCGCGTTTCTCTCGGCGACGCTCGCTACCATTCTCGGCACGCTCGCCGCACTGGCACTGGTGCGGATGGGGCGCTTTCGCGGCCGGCTGCCATTCTCGGCGATGAGCTATGCACCGCTAGTGATGCCGGAAGTCATCATCGGTCTTGCGCTGCTGCTGCTGTTCGTTGCCGCCGACATCGAGCGCGGCTTCTGGACGACGATGATGGCGCATACGACGCTGACGATGTGCTTCGTGACCGTCGTCGTGCAGTCGCGGCTGCTGTCATTCGACTGGAGTCTCGAGGAAGCGGCGATGGATCTTGGCTGCCCGCCGTTCCGCGCCTTCCTCACCGTCACGTTGCCGCTGATTCTGCCGGCGGTGTTGGCCGGCTTCATGCTTGCCTTCACGTTGTCGCTCGACGATCTCGTGATCGCGAGCTTCACCACGGGGCCCGGAGCCACGACGCTGCCGATCCGCATCTATTCGGAAGTGCGTCTCGGCGTGAAGCCGGAGATCAACGCGATCTGCACGCTGATGATCGCACTTGTTGCGGTGCTGGTGGTGACAGCGTCGCTGATCTCGAAATTCCATACCGCCGAGGACAAGGACGCCGTGCGCGCGGCGCCGCTGTGATGTATCTCTCCCCGCAAGCGGGGAGAGATAAGAACGTTATCCCTTCCTCACGCACTCCATCCGCAACTCCCGCGGCGAGCAGCCGAAGCGGTTTTTGAAGATGCGGCTGAAATGTGCTGCGTCGTTGAAGCCCCAGCCGAAGGCGATTTCGCTGATGGTCTTGTTGATCAATGCTGGATCGCAGATGTCGCGCCTTGCGCCATCCAGCCGCTGATTCCAGATCCACGCATTCAGTGAAATCGGCTCGCCGGCAAAGGCGCGATGGATCGTGCTCGGCGATAGCCGCAAATGCGCAGCGATCGCGTTCACCGATAATTCCGGGTCGCGCAGATGTTGCAAGGCATAAGCCTTGATCTGGCTGCGATGAAACGCTGTTTGATGGGAGACAATCGGATCGGATGCGCCTGGCAGGGACCGCAGGCCCGCCACCAGAATATTCTCGACACTTTCGGCAATGGCCGCAACCGAACCGGCTTCCAGGGTGTCGATATCGGCGGCCAGTGTATTGATCATGCCGATCATCAGGTGGCCGGCGCCGCGATCGCCGCAAACCTTCCGCGCCGTCAATGTCTCAGTGTTGCGCAGCCGCGTTCGCAATGCAGCGCCCGGTAATTGCAGCACATGTTGCTGAAACGGCTCATCGAAGATGAGTTCGTAGGGGCGTGTCGAGTCGTAGAGCGCGAAATCGCCAGGCGACAAGTCCGCAACGCGATCATCCTGAACGATCTTGCCACGGCCGGCTGTCTGGATGCTCACAAGGAAATAGTCTTCGGTCGCACGCGCGATCTTCGCCGGTGTGCGCCGCACCCATTGCGGTGCGGATGTCACGCGGGAGAGGCCGAGTGTTGCAAGCTGATTGGCCTCGATCGTTCCATGGAAAATGCTGTCGCGCTGCGGCACATCGCATTCGAGCTGCACATAGGTCTCGCAGACCGCCTCGATCCAATAGGAGAGGCGATCGCGCGCTTCCACCACGTTCGTGGACCATTGCCTGTGCATGCCTTGAGCGTAGCAAGCGGTGCCATCCTGTCCATGTGAAAAAGCAGGCAAAAAGCCGCCGATGCGATGCTCAGTCAAATATCGCGCGTGTCCTGAGCAAGCCGGAAGCGCGGCAGCCTCCTAGTATCTACGGGCCGGTTCACTGGGAGGAGACGCGCCATGTCCGTCAGTCATCCGAAATTCAAGGCCGCCGCCGTCCAGGCATCACCTATTTTCCTCGATCTCGATGCCACGGTCGACAAGTCTGTTGCATTGATTGAGGAGGCCGCATCGAAGGGCGCTGCACTCATCGCATTTCCGGAGACATTCATCCCTGGTTATCCGTGGTTTATCTGGCTGGATTCTCCCGCTTGGGGCATGCAATTCGTCCAGCGCTATCATGACAATTCGCTGGTCTATGGTTCACCGCAGGCCGATCGCCTCGCCAGGGCGGCCAAAGATAACAACATCATGGTGGTGATGGGCCACAGCGAGAAGCAGGGTGGCAGCCTCTATATGGGGCAATGGATCATCGGTGCCGATGGCCGCACGATCGCGATGCGCCGGAAGCTCAAGCCAACACATGTTGAGCGCACAGTGTATGGAGAAGGCGACGGCTCCGATCTTTCTGTGTTCGACACCCCGCTCGGCCGTGTCGGTGCGTTGTGCTGCTGGGAGCATCTGCAACCCTTATCGAAATACGCAATGTATGCGCAGAACGAGCAGGTGCATATCGCGGCGTGGCCGAGCTTCTCGCTCTATCGCGGTGGCGCCTATGCGCTTGGTCCGGAAGTGAATAACGCGGCGAGCCGCATCTATGCCGTTGAAGGCGGGTGTTTTGTGATTGCGCCCTGCGCGACCGTGTCGAAACAGATGATCGACATGCTCTGCACCGACGACATGAAGAAGCAATTGCTGCTGACCGGCGGCGGCTTCGCAACGATCTATGCGCCCGACGGACAATTGATGCACGCGCCGCTGCCGGAGACGGAA
>JAEXXW010000667.1 GCA_023405565.1 Pseudomonadota bacterium | reverse complement strand
CTTCTTGCCTTGCTCGCTGGTGTCGCTGTTGGCTCGACGCATGCCGCTGCGCAACAATGGCCGTCCAAGCCGGTCACCGTGATCGTTCCCTTCGCCGCCGGCGGCAATGTCGATGCAGCGGCGCGCTTGTTTTCGGAGCGCCTGTCGGCGCGTCTCGGCCAGCAATTCGTGATCGAGAACAAGAGCGGAGCGGGCGGCAGCATCGGTATTGCCGCGATGGCCAATTCCAAGCCCGATGGCTATACGCTGGCGGTGGTGTCCGCCGGGACGCTGTTCATCCTGCCGCATATCTACAAGGAGAAGCTCGGCTATAACGGACTGCAGGACATCCACCCGATTGCCATGGTCGCCTATCAGCCGAACATGGTGATCGTCGATCCGAAGGTGCCGGCCAAGACCGTTCCTGAATTCCTGGCCTATCTGAAGGATAATCCCGACAAGCTCAGCTATGGCTCGTCCGGCATCGGCTCATCGCAGCATCTGTGCATGGAGCTGATTGCGCAGCATACCGGCGCGAAGATCGCGCATGTGCCTTATCGCGCGTCCAACCAGATCATTCAGGACCTGATCGGCGGCCAGATCCAGATGACCTGCGACCAATTCTCCACCGCTTATCCGCAGGTGCAGGGCGGCAAGGCGCGGGCGATCGCGGTGTCGTCGCTCGAGCGCTATCCGGTCGATCCGTCGATCCCGGCGCTGGCCGAAACGGTGCCGGGGCTGGAGGTGACATGGACTGCCGTGTTCGTCGCGCCCGGCAAGGTGTCTCCGGAGATCGCCGATAAGCTGGCCGCCGAGCTGCGCGAGATCGCCAAGGACCCCGCGATGATCGACAAGCTCAAGGGTCTTGGCGTGACGCCGATGAGTGTTACCGGCGCCGAATTGCAGAAGATGATCGCGAGCGACTACGACAAGTGGAAGCCGATCGTGGAGCGCGCCAAAATTCCGCAGCCATGAGGCATCGTACGGAATTCGCAATCCCGTCACGCTGAAGGAATGGCCTCGCTGTATCGTTAAAAGAAACGCAGTGCCGTTAAAGCAAACGCAGCAAATCTCTGCGCGTATGCGTGCGAGCGCATGACGCGGGAGATCGGTCAAGCTCTATGCCTTCTCCGCAGAGCACAGCCATTCACACAACGGAAACATGATGCTTTCTCGCAGAAATCTTATTCATTGCACCTCCGGCGTCGCGGCGTCCGCTCTGCTTCCGGTTACGGGGCAGGCATTGGCCGCTGCAGCGGATGTATCGAAGACAAACGCGGCACAGATCGCGGCGTCGATTTCAGACAAGCTTTTCGATAGCGACGGTTTGGCGCGGCCGGTGCCGGACAGCCCGACCGTCTCCGACCTTGCGAAGAATCTGGATCGCACGCTCGTGCTCGGCGGGGGCGGTGAATATTACGTCGCCTGGTATTGCGGCTTCTTCCATGGCCTGCTCGAACAGGGTGTCGATCCGACCATTGCTGACATGGTCGTTGGGACGTCGGCTGGCTCCTATCTGGGTGCGTCACTGCTATCCGGGCATTTCCAGCGGCTGCGCGGCGAGTTCGAGTTCTTTGGCCATTTCCCCGGGCTTTTCGCCAAGCTTGCCCCGGTGACAGCCCCCAATGCGAGCCAGAAGCGGGCGCAGGAAATCAATTTCAGCATCAAGGATGGCAGCCCGGATTCGATCCGCACCATCGGCCATGCTGCGCTTGCCGCCGATAACCATCTCAATGGCGATGGCGTCTCCCGTCTCGCCTGGTTGCTCACTGGCAGCAGCCGCACCGACTGGCCGGCGGCAAAAATGTTCACCACGGCTAACGATTGCTACACGGGCGAGCGCCTCGTGGTGCATCAGGATGTTGCCCGCAAGAACGGTATCCCGCTCGCGCACGGGGCGGCGGCCAGTTCGTCATTGCCCGGCCTGATTGGGCCGACGCTGCTGGGGCAACGCTTCTGCATGGATGGGGGCATCTCCAAGACCTGGGCGCACACGGATGTTGTCGCCGGCTCCAAGCGCGCGATCGTCATCACACTGACCAATGGGTACGAGGGCAGCCTGCTTACGGGGATTCCCCACGACATCCACAAGGAGATCGCCGCGCTGGAAGCCACGGGAACGAAAGCGATGCTCATCATCGCCGGCACACCGCCCGGCGTGAGCCTTCTCGACCCCAAGCAGATCGAGCCCGCTCTGCGAGCCGGATATGAGCGGTCGAAAGTGGAAGCTCCCAAGGTAAAGGCGTTTTGGGCTTAGGCTGTTACGACGCCTGGTCCGGCGGCTTTGCAGGCTGGCGCGCCATCGGCTAGGACCTCCGCCTCGGAGGTCCGATGAAGTCTCTCATTGCAGTGTCTTGCGTTTTGCTCGCGGCCGGCGCCGCCAACGCCCAGCAGCTCGAGGCCGGGCAGTGGCGGGTAATGACCACACAGCTCGGTCAGGGGCCGGTATCCGAGCCGCCGCAGATCAAGATGCGCTGCCTGACGCCGGCCGAGGTCGCCGATCCGGCCAAGACCTTCACGCCGGAAGTCTCGACCGTGAACGCGACCTGCGAGCGCACCGAATATGTGCTTGAAGGCAATTACCTGAAATGGCGGCTGCAATGCCGCGGCCAGATCGACATGGATGTCGCCGGGCAATTTATCTTCGAAAGTCCGACGCATTACACTGCGATGATTGCGACCAAGGCAACGGTCATGGATCGTATCGTGCAATCGACGATGTCGACGATCGACGGTCAGCGCGTCGGGGATTGTCAGAAGACGGGGGACTAGACGGTGAGATCCCTCCGGCGTCTCCTGTCGTTGCCGAGCCTCAGACCAGCGCGGGCCTTTGCTCGCTCATGAGCGACCTGATGCGTTCGGCATCCTCCGGCGTCGCAGGATTGTAGACCACCATGCTGAGGTCTGTCCGCCCATCGACCGAAAAGGTCGAATATTCGAACGCTAGTGGACCGGCAACCGCGTGACGTATGTGCTTGATGGCCTCGCCATGGGGGCCGCGAATGTCATTGTCGCGCCACATCGTCTTGAACTCGGGGCTGAGCCGCGAGAGCTCATCGACAAGAGGTTCTACCTCCGCCGCCGCTCCCGCGCGGGCGGTGTCCACCCTGAATGAGCCTAATGCGAAACGCGCCACGCCTTCCCAATCGTATTGCGTCGCGCGGAAGCGCGGATCGAGAAAGATGAAACGTAGAATGTTGCGTTGTTCCAGAGGAAGCGAACCGTAGTCTATCAGCATCACGCTTGCCGCATGATTCCAGGCCACGACATCCCATATCGCGGTTCTGATCATGGCCGGGCTTGGGTTCAGTGCATCGAGCACGCGTTGCAGCCGTGGCGTGACGCTATCGTTCTTCCGGTAGCGTACTTCGGGCGGGCGGCCGAGACCGAGGAGGAAAAGGTGTTCGCGCTCGACTTCTGTCAGCATCAGGGCGCGTGCAATCCGGTCAAGTACGTCGGCCGACGGCGCGCCGCCGCGCCCCTGTTCAAGAAATGTGTACCAGGTCGGACTGATGTTGGCCCGCTGCGCGACTTCCTCGCGCCTGAGGCCCGCGGTGCGGCGGCGTTCCGATGAAAAGCCGAGCGCGGCCGGGTCGAGCTTGGTGCGGCGGTCTCTCAGATAGGCTCCAAGCGGATTTGCGTCCGGCGAAGATGCACTCATCGTGTTAGTCATTATACCACTATAATGTCCCGGATTTACTAGCATAGGCCGCATGAACACATCTGTCTCTCATGAAACTGGAGACTTTGCTCATGCGTGTGTTTGTGACGGGAGCCACGGGTTTCATTGGCTCTGCGGTCGTCAAGGAACTGGTCGCGGCCGGACATCAAGTCCTCGGCCTCTGTCGGTCGAACGACAAGGCGGCGGCTCTGGCCGCCGCCGGTGCCGAGGTGTATCGCGGGTCACTTGAGGACGCGGATGGTCTGACGGAAGGGCTGGCGCGGGCAGACGGCGTCATCCATCTGGCCTTCAACCACGATTTTTCGCGCTTCGTTGCAAGTTGCGAGGACGATCGGAAGGTTATCGCCGCGCTCGGCTCGGCGCTTGTCGGTTCGGACCGCCCCCTGATCGTGACATCCGGAACCCCGATCGCCAACACGGTGCCGGGTCAACCGGCCAAGGAAGACAATGCGATCAGCGGTTCCGATGTGCATCCGCGCGCAGCCTCGGAGGAGACAGCTGCCGCCATGGCTGCGAACGGGGTCAATGTGTCGGTGGTGCGGCTCCCGCAGGTGCACGACACAGTCGCACAGGGGCTCATCACCCCTGTAATCGCGATGTATCGCGAGAAGGGCGTGTGCACCTATGTTGGTGAGGGATTGAATCGTTGGCCCGCAGCTCATGTTCTCGACGTGGCGCATGTCTACAGGCTTGCGGTCGAAAAGGCTGAGCCGAACGCAAAATATCATGCCGTCGCGGAAGAAGGTGTGCCAATGCGTGATATTGCCGAAGTCATCGGTCAACGCCTGAATCTGCCGGTCAAATCGATCGCCCCGGATGAAGTTTCAGCCTATTTCGGTTGGCTCGCGATGTTTGCGGGTCATGATATGCCCGCCTCAAGCGCGCAAACGCGGAGCAAGTTGGGATGGGAGCCCATCGGTCCCGGGCTGATTGCCGATCTCGAAAAGCTGCACGTGTTGGATAGCTGAAGCGTGCTGCTGCAAGTAACGGCGCTGCCTGGTCTCAATCAGGCAGCATATTCTTCTTGCGCGGATACAGGTGGTCGCTCGCCACC
>JAEXXW010000666.1 GCA_023405565.1 Pseudomonadota bacterium | reverse complement strand
CCGAAGCTGCGCGACGTGCAGCCCGGCAGCGTGGTGACGGTGAAGGTGACGGTCGATCGTCATCGCGCGCCGCCGCCCGGCCGCGATCGGGTACCCTATCTCATCTATGCCAGCGACGAGACCGGCGACATCGTCCTGACCTATTTCCGGCCCCGCAAGGATTACCTCGAAAAGCTCTTTCCGGTCGGCGAGACGCGTTACGTCTCCGGCACCACGGCGTTCTATGACGGGATGCTGCAGATGGTGCATCCCGACCGTGTGGTCGATGAGAAGGGGCTCGCCGCCCTGCCCGCCATCGAGCCGGTCTATCCGCTCACCGAAGGCCTCTCGGAGAACATGATCAACAAGGCGATGGACGCCGCCTTGTCGAAGGTGCCACAGCTTCCGGAATGGCAGGACGAGGCCTGGCTCAAGCGCAACAATTTCGCCCCGTTCAGCGAGTCGCTGGTAGCGGTCCATCGCCCGGCCGACATCATCGGCATCGAACCAGACAGCCCCGCCCGCTCGCGCCTCGCCTATGACGAATTACTCGCCAGCCAGCTCGCGCTTGCTCTCGTCCGCGCCAGCAACAAGCGGCAGAAGGGCCGCATCCACGCCGGTGACGGCCATCTGCGAAGAGCCATCATCGCCGCCTTGCCCTATTCGCTGACGCTGTCCCAGCATCGCGCGCTCGATGCCATCGTCGCCGACCTCTCAAAGCCCGAACGCATGGTGCGGCTGCTGCAGGGTGACGTCGGCTCGGGCAAAACAGTCGTCGCCTTGCTCGCCTCTGCTGCGGTGATCGAAACGAAGCGTCAGGCCGCGCTGATGGCGCCGACGGAGATTCTGGCGCGCCAGCATTTCAAGACCATCGCGCCGCTCGCGCAAGCCGCCGGCATCCGCGCCGAAATCCTCACCGGCCGCGAACGCGGCAAGGAGCGTGACGAGCGGCTGGCGCGTCTCGCGGCTGGCGAGATCGATATCCTTGTCGGCACGCATGCACTGTTTCAGGACGAGGTTATCTTCCGCGATCTCGCCCTCGCGGTGATCGACGAGCAGCATCGCTTCGGCGTGCATCAACGCCTTGCGCTGGTGAACAAGGGCGAAGCCGTTGACATGCTGGTGACCACGGCGACGCCGATCCCGCGCACGCTGGTGCTGACCTTTTTCGGCGACATGGACATTTCCGAATTGCGGGAAAAGCCGGCCGGCCGCCAGCCGATCGACACCCGCACTCTCCCGCTCGAGCGCATGACCGAAGTCGTCGAAGCCGTCGGCCGCGCGCTCGATAGCTGGCAGCGCGTCTACTGGGTCTGCCCGCTGGTGGAGGAATCGGAGAATGTCGATCTCGCCGCCGCAGAAGACCGCTTCAAGGTGTTGCGCAAGCGCTTCGGCGACATCACCGATCTCGTCCATGGCAAGATGCGCGGCGCCGACAAGGACGAGGCGATGCGGCGTTTCGCGGCCGGCGAAACGCGGCTCCTTGTCTCGACCACGGTGATCGAAGTCGGCGTCGATGTGCCGGAAGCCACCGTCATGGTGATCGAGCATGCCGAACGCTTCGGCCTTGCACAGCTTCATCAATTGCGCGGGCGGATCGGCCGCGGCAGCGGCAAGTCCACGTGTCTCCTGCTCTATCGTACGCCGCTTGGCGAAATCGCCAAGGCGCGACTTACTGTGATGCGCGAGACCGAAGACGGCTTCCGCATCGCCGAGGAGGACCTGAAATTGCGCGGCGAAGGCGATGTGCTCGGCACCCGTCAGAGCGGCATGCCGTCGTTCCGCATCGCCTCACCCGAAGCGCATGGCCATCTGCTCACCGCGGCTCGCGACGACGCGCAGCTCATCATGGCGCGCGATCCCGTGCTCGCAAGCGAGCGCGGGAAAGCGTTGCTCAGTCTGCTCTATCTGTTCGAGCGCGACGATGCCGTCCGGCTGATCAAGTCCGGATAGGCTGCAACTCGCCGCCGAGCGGATTGGGACCGTACTGGTTGGTGCCGGCCTCGCCCTGCTGGATGAACCAGATCAGCAGGATAATGAAGCCGATGATCGGCAACAGCCACAAGAGCTGCCACCAGCCCGAGCGGCCGGTATCATGCAGACGCCGCGCCCCGATCGCCAGGTTCGGCAGGATCGTGCCGATCGTGAAGATGGTGCTCAGCGGCGAGAACGAGTCCGAGCCGAAGATCGCATAATCGAGAACAGACAACACCAGGCCGGCCAGGAATGCGAACAGCACCCAGTACCAGAACGCCGAGCGCTGCGCCCGGCCATTGAAATTCACGTAGTTATTGAAACCAGATTGGATCGCTTCTGAAAAATTCATCGCCCCGTCTCCTCATTGCAAAATAAAAAAACGCATAGGCTACAAATATCACGCCTTTGATACGCGGCGTGTGACGCTGACGCGGTACGCTTGATACTTACTTGATAGGTTCTTTCGTATTCGTATTGTCGCTGGCCACCTGCGCCGTACGCGCGGCGGCGGCGATCGCGGCAAACCCGCCTTGTGCGTCACCGTTGGATGCGCCGGGCTGAATCATGCCGGCCGACATAATCAATGTGGCTGCCGCCTCGACCGGAATGTCGAGTTCGATAATCTTCTTGCGTGGCAAATAGAAAAAGAAGCCCGTCGTCGGGTTGGGCGTACAGGGAAGAAAAACGGAAATCTGCTCGTCGTCGCCCGGCAACCGGCTCGCCACATCGTTGCTCGGCGGTTGCGAGAGGAACACCAGCGACCACATGCCGGGCGCCGGGAACTCGACAAGGCCCACCTTCCGGAAGCTCGTTCCCGATTTCGAGAACAGCATCTGGAAGACCTGCTTCACCGTCTTGTAGATCGGACGCACGATCGGCATGCGATCGATCAGATGATCGCCAAGCTGGATCAGCGTGCGGCCGACAAGGTTGGCGGTGAGAAAGCCGAGCAGCGTCAGCGCCACCAGGGCGATGATCAGGCCCGAGCCTGGAAGCTTCCACGGCAGATAGGTCTCCGG
>JAEXXW010000642.1 GCA_023405565.1 Pseudomonadota bacterium | reverse complement strand
GGCGGAGCAGCAGAGCAGCCTGTTGGCGCAATTCCGACGGCCTCTGTACCGACAGCCACCGCACCCACGTCACGCGCGCCAGCCGTTCGGCGTTCATACGCGCAGGCGACAGGTCCCGAATGGAGCGGCGAGTCGGGCGCATCCGGCCATCCGCTCATGACAGCAGATGCCATCCGCGCGTCGGCTGCCAGTTTCCAGCAATGCCTGCAAAGCCTTGCGCCGCTGGCGACCAAGCGCGGCATCCCGAAAGCGGAATATGACGCCCTCACGCGCGACCTGACGCCCGATCTGAAGATCATGGATCTGGTTGATGCGCAGCCTGAATTCACTCGCAGCTTCTGGGACTATCTCGATCTGCTGGTGAGCGAGGATCGCATCCAGCGCGGTCGTGCTGTGTTGGCGGAAAACCGCGCAGCCTTTGACGCGATGGAAAGGGCCTATGGTGTCGATCGTTATGTCATCGCCGCGATCTGGGGCATCGAGTCCAAATATTCGACGATGATGGGCGACCGCTATGTCGTCCGCTCCACAGCGACGCTGGCCTGTATCGGCCGCCGGCAGGACTATTTCCGCAACGAATTTCTGGCGGCGCTTGAATTGCTGCATCGGGGCGATGTGCAACCCGATCGCATGAAGGGGTCATGGGCCGGCGCTTTCGGCCCAACGCAATTCATGCCGACCGTCTATAAGAACTACGCCGTCGATGCCGACGGTGATGGTCATCGTGATATCACGACGTCGGTGCCGGACCTTCTCTTCTCGACCGCCAATTACTTCAAGAAGCACGGTTGGGAGACGGGGCAGACCTGGGGTTACGAGGTCGTCATTCCGAAGAACTTCAATTTCATGCTGGCTGACCGGTCCAAGGTCATGACCATCCGCGAGTGGGAGCATCTCGGCATCACCCGTGCTGGCGGCAAGCCGTTTCCGCGCTCTTCCGATCGCGCTTTCCTGATGGTGCCGGCCGGTTCGCAGGGGCCGGGCTTCCTGATGCTCAATAATTTTCGCGTGATCATGCGCTACAACCCGGCCGAGGCCTATGCGCTGGCGATCGGCCATTTGTCCGACCGGCTGCGGGGCGGTGAGCCCTTCGTCCAGGCCTGGCCGCGGCATGAGCGGGTTCTGACCCGCGACGAGCGCGCGGAAATGCAGCAATTGCTGGCCCGGCGGGGCTTCAATATCGGCGAGTCGGATGGCCGCTTCGGGCCCAAGACACGAGCGGCGATCCGGGACTTCCAGGCGCGGGCCGGCCTCGTGCCGGACGGCTTCCCCAGTGCCACGGTGCTGGCGCGGCTGCGGGGCAATTAGCACCTTCGACTCGCCACGTTCTCCTGCTATGCGATAAAAGATATCGGCAGCGGGCCGGTATCATCGCACGGACCTTGAGGATGGCATCGAACAGCCAGAAGCGTCGCCGCAAGCTTTTCTGGGCGAAGGCCGCTTGCGCGACCGCCATGACGGTGGGGGCGGCCGTGTATGTGCTGCCGGCCAGCGCGCAGTTCTTTCCGTTCGACGACCGCTTCTTCAATCCGCAGCCGCAACGTCCTGTCCGCCCGCCGGTGCAGGAGGATTTCACGCGCGCGCCCGCGCCCAAGGCGCCGGAAACGGCACCCAGTATCCGCATTCTGGTGCTCGGCGACTCAATGGCCGACTGGCTGGCCTATGGTCTTGAGGAGCAACTCGCCGAAACGCCGGAAATCGGCATCGTCCGCAAGCACCGCGCTTTCTCCGGCCTGATCCGTTACGAACAGCGCAGCGATGCCGAATGGCCGAAGATCGCGCGCGATCTGATCGCGCAGGAAAAGCCCCAGGCGATCGTCATGTTGGTCGGTTTGCATGACCGGCAGGCGATCCGCGAAAAGGTGCAACCCGTACCGGCCAAGTCGGCCGCGGTGACGCCGCAGAAGCCGGGCACTCCGGCCACACCTGGACAGGCGCAGCAACAGCAGCAACCCGGCGCGACCAACCAGCAGAGCGCGCAGCCGAATGCTCAGCAAGGCGCCGCGCAGCAAAAGCCGACAGAACCGGCTGACGACGAGACGCCGGCAATCGCCGCCAACGAACCGCAGCGTCCGCGCGCGAGCGGTCCGTTCGAATTCCGCACCGAGAAGTGGGAAGAGGTTTATGGCGCGCGCGTCGATGAGATGATCGCGGTGCTGAAGACCGCCAATGTGCCGGTGCTATGGGTTGGCGTGCCAGCAGTGCGTGGCACGAAATCGACCTCGGACCTGCAATATCTCAACGAGATCGTTCGGCCGCATGTCGAGAAGGCCGGCATGATCTACGTGAACGTTTGGGACGGCTTCGTCGACGAGCGCAACAATTTCATGCAGCGCGGTCCCGACGTCGATGGTCAGATCCGTCAATTGCGCACCTCGGACGGCGTCCACTTCACACGCTTTGGCGCGCGCAAGCTTGCCCACTATGTCGAGCGCGATCTGCGCAGGGTGTTGCGTGAACCGGTTCCCGCTGCATTCAACATTCCCGCGGACCCGACACCGGCTCCCGTTGCCGCACCGGCAAAGCCGGTCGGTCCGGCTGCCCGTCCGCTCGCAGGGCCGGTGATCCTGTTGGATACGCCGCTGCGTGAGCCTGACGATCTCCTGGGCGGCGCAACGCCGAAGAACGATGCGCTCGATGCGCAGGCGAGCCGCATGCTGGTGAAAGGCGAGCCGATGCGCGCCGAAGCGGGCAGGGCGGACGATTTCACCTGGCCACCGCGCATGCCGGTTTTGGCGGTCAATGAGCCGCTGCCGCCGACCGGCGCGCCGCTGGCGATCGTGCGGGCGAACCAGCCAGCCGCGACACAGCAGGCCGCGCTGACCAAGCCGGGTGCGCCGGCGCCTGGCGGAACGCGTGTTGCCGGACATCCGGTGTTGCAAGGCCAGGTGCGCCCGCAGGCGCAGCAGCAGGCGCCGACCTTCTGGCGCCGCATCGTGCCCGATTCCGGGCCGCGCTTCTTCTTCGGATTGTTCGGGCGGTAAGTCCTGCCGCGTTCTCTATTTCGACGCGTTTTCTTTACGCGAACCGGTATCGAAAACGCTCACCGCGGCAGGTTGGTTGTTCCCATCAGGAACTTGTCGATCGCGTGGGCGCACTGGCGCCCTTCGCGGATCGCCCAGACCACAAGCGACTGGCCGCGACGCATGTCGCCGGCGGCGAACACCTTCGGCAGCGACGTCTTGTAGTCCTCAGTGTTGGCGCGAGCGTTGCCTCGCTGATCGAGCGTGACGCCGAGCGTCTTCAGCATGCCTTCCTGCACCGGATGGACGAAGCCCATCGCCAGCAACACGAGGTCGGCCTTGATCGTGAACTCGGTGCCGGGCACCGGCTTGATCTTGTCGTCCGCACGCACGCAGTGAATGGCGGTGACCTTGCCATTCTCGCCTTCGAACTTCTGCGTCAGTACCGAGAATTCGCGCTCGGCGCCTTCATCATGGCTCGACGAGGTGCGCAGCTTGTAGGGCCAGTCCGGCCAGGTCAGCGACTTGTTCTCGCGCTTGGGCGGCATCGGCATGATTTCGAAATTCGTCACCGACAGTGCGCCCTGGCGGATCGAGGTGCCGATGCAGTCCGAACCGGTATCGCCGCCGCCGATGACGACGACATGCTTTCCGGTCGCGAGAATTTCCTTCACGCCGTTCAGCGGCTCGTTCGAGACGCGCCGGTTCTGTTGCGGCAGGAAGTCCATCGCGAAATGGATGCCATCAAGCTCGCGGCCGGGGATCGGCAGATCGCGCGCATGCTCGGCGCCGCCGGTCAGTGCGACGGCGTCGTATTCGGCGAGCAGCTTGTCGGCGGGCATGTTGACGCCGACATGAGCGCCGTAATGGAAGGTAACGCCTTCGCCTTCCATCTGCTCCACACGCAGATCGACGATACCCTTCTCCATCTTGAAGTCGGGAATGCCGTAGCGAAGAAGGCCGCCGGCCTTGGCGTGTTTCTCGTAGACATGCACGTCATGTCCGGCGCGCGCGAGTTGCTGCGCACAGGCCATGCCGGCCGGGCCGGAGCCGATGACCGCAACCTTCTTGCCGGTCTTGACGGAGGCAGGCTCGGGCTTGATCCAGCCGCTTTCGATCGCACGATCGGCGATCGCGCATTCGATCGTCTTGATGTTGACCGGCGTGTCTTCGATGTTCAGCGTGCAGGACGCTTCGCACGGCGCCGGGCAAACGCGACCGGTGACTTCCGGGAAATTGTTGGTCGAGAGGAGATTGCGTGCCGCTTCTTCCCAGTTGCCGCGATAGACCAGATCGTTCCAGTCTGGGATCTGGTTATTGACCGGGCAACCGTTGTGGCAATACGGGATGCCGCAATCCATGCAGCGTGCCGCCTGATCGCGCGTGTCCTTCTCAGGAAGCGGCTGGACGAATTCGCGATAATGCTTCACCCGCTCTGCGACGGGAGCGTAATCGCGATCTTCGCGTTCGATCTCGAGAAAACCGGTGACCTTACCCATGACGTTCAGGCACCGACCGCGAGTTTGGGCTGCTGTTCCTGCATCGCCGCCATTTCCTTCAAAGCGCGGCGATATTCAACGGGCATGACTTTCCGGAACTTACCGCAATAGTTTTTCCAGTCGGCCAGGATCGCCTGCGCACGCAACGAACCGGTGTGACGGGCATGCTGGCCGATATAGTAGCGCAGGCGCTCGGCATCGAAGCGGGTCATGTCGGTCAGGATTTCGACGCGGCCCGCAGTCTCGAGGTCGTTGCGGCTGTGGTAGAAGCGCTCAGCGGCCTCTTCCTCGGCGGGCACCGGTTCGAGTTCGACCATCGACATGTTGCAGAGCTTGTCGAAACCGCCGGTCTCGTCGAGCACATAGGCGATGCCACCCGACATGCCGGCCGCGAAGTTGCGGCCCGTTTGTCCGAGCACGATGACGATGCCGCCGGTCATGTATTCGCAGCCGTGATCGCCGGTGCCTTCGACAACGGCGACAGCACCCGAATTGCGGACGGCGAAGCGCTCGCCGGCAATGCCACGGAAATAGCATTCGCCCGAGATCGCGCCATACATCACGGTATTGCCGACGATGATCGACTCTTCCGGCACGATGCCGGAGTCAGCGGCCGGCTTCACGATGATGCGGCCGCCGGACAGACCCTTGCCGACATAATCGTTGCCTTCGCCCTCAAGCTCGAAGGTGACGCCTTTGGCGAGCCACGCACCGAAGCTCTGGCCCGACGTCCCCTTCAGCGACACATGGATCGTGTCGTCCGGCAGGCCTTCATGACCATAACGCTTGGCAACTTCGCCCGAAAGCATCGCGCCGGCGCTGCGGTCGATGTTCTGGATCTCGTCGGAGATACGCACCGGCGCGCCGCGGTCGAGCCC
>JAEXXW010000593.1 GCA_023405565.1 Pseudomonadota bacterium | reverse complement strand
ACGAACTCCCCCGCAAGGGGGGAGGTGAAGAAGAGTGTGAGGCGTCGTCGTCGTGGTCCGAAAAGCGGCCTTCGGTTTCGTATTCGGAGCCTTCGTCGCCGAAGCCATCGAATTCGTCGTCGCGCTGGCGCTTTTGCGCGCGCTGCCAGCCGGGCGTGGAATAGCTCGAGCCCGATGGCTTGAAGGAATCGAAGCGCGAGGCGCCGAAGCCGCCACCACCGCCATATCCGCCCGCGCCGGTGAAGCCGCCTTTCGCCTCCGTTACCTCCACATGCGCTTCCGGCAATTCGTCGAGGAAGCGCGAGGGGATGGTCGAATTCCACATGCCATGCATGCGGCGATTGGTGGCGAAGTACAGCTTGGCGCGTTTGCGCGCACGCGTGATGCCGACATGCGCGAGCCGCCGCTCTTCCTCAAGGCCGGCTCTGCCGCTTTCATCGAGCGAGCGCTGATGCGGCATCAGGCCTTCCTCCCAGCCGGGCAGGAACACAGTGTCGAATTCCAGCCCCTTGGCGGAATGCAGCGTCATGATGCTGACGGCGTCGTCGAGGCCTTCACCGTCGCGGTCCATCACCAGCGAGATGTGTTCGAGGAAGCCGTTGAGGTTCTCGAAATCCTGCATGGAGCGCACAAGCTCCTTCAGGTTTTCGAGCCGGCCGGCGGCATCGGCGGAGCGGTCCTTCTGCCACATCTCGGTATAGCCGCTCTCGTCGAGCACGATCTCGGCCAGCTCGGTATGCGGCAGGCTTTCGCTCTGCGTGCGCCAGCGATCGAACGCCGTCATGAGATCGCGAAGCGAGCCGCGCGGCTTGGGTTTGAGTTCGTCGGTCTCGATGATGTTGTAGGCGGCCTCGGTCAGCGGAATGCGGCGCGCGCGGGCATGATCGTGCAACTGCTTCACCGTCGCGTCGCCGAGGCCACGGCGCGGCACATTGACGATGCGCTCGAAGGCGAGATCGTCGGCCGGCTGGTTGATGACGCGTAGATAGGCGAGAGCATCGCGGATTTCGGCGCGCTCATAGAAGCGCGGGCCGCCGATGACGCGATAGGGCAGGCCGAGGGTGACGAAACGGTCTTCGAATTCGCGCATCTGGAACGAGGCGCGCACGAGGATCGCGATCTGGTTCAGCGGATGCTTGCGCCGCTGCAGTTGCTCGATCTCCTCGCCGATGGCGCGCGCTTCCTCTTCCGAATCCCAGGCGCCGGTGACGGTGACCTTCTCGCCCGGCACATCTTCAGTGTGCAGCGTCTTGCCGAGGCGGCCTTCGTTATGCGCGATGAGATGCGATGCGGTGGCGAGGATATGGCCGGTGGAACGGTAATTGCGTTCGAGGCGGATGACGCGCGCGCCCGGAAAGTCTTTCTCGAAGCGCAGGATGTTGTCCACCTCCGCGCCGCGCCAGCCATAGATCGACTGATCGTCATCGCCGACGCAGCAGATGTTGCGGGGGATTTTTCTCTCTTCGTCATCACCGGGCCGACGCACCGCAGGTGCGTCGTGACCCGGTGATCCATCTTCATGCGAAGTGATGGATTGCCGGGGCAAGCCCGGCAATGACGAAGCGGAATCTCGTGACAGCGGCTGCCCCAGCAACCTCAACCACAGATATTGCGCGACGTTCGTGTCCTGATACTCGTCGACGAGGATGTAGCGGAAGCGGCGCTGATAATCGCGCAGCACATCCGGGTTCTCGCGGAACAGGCGAAGCTGTTCGAGCAGCAGGTCGCCGAAGTCGCAGGCGTTGAGTGTCTTCAGCCGGTCCTGATAGGCGGCATAGAGTTCCTTGCCCTTGCCGTTGGCATAGGCCATGGCCTCGCCCATCGGCACCTGATCGGGCGTCAGTCCGCGGTTCTTCCAGCCGTCGAGAACACCGGCGAACACGCGCGCGGGCCATCTTTTTTCGTCGATATTGGCGATTTCCAGAAGCTGTTTGATCAGCCTGATCTGGTCGTCGACATCGAGGATCGAGAAATTCGATTTCAGGCCGACCAGCTCGGAATGCCGGCGCAGAATCTTGACACCGATCGCATGGAAAGTGCCGAGCCACGGCATACCCTCGACCACCTGGCCGACCATCTCGCCGATGCGATGCTTCATCTCGCGCGCGGCCTTGTTGGTGAAGGTCACCGCAAGGATCTGCGACGGATGGGCTTTTCCGAGATTGAGGATATGGGCGATGCGTGTCGTCAGCACGCGCGTCTTGCCGGTTCCGGCGCCGGCCAGCACCAGCACCGGGCCGTCCAGCGTTTCCACCGCGAGCCGCTGCTCGGGATTCAGCGCATCCAGATAGGCGAGGGAGACGGGGCCGCGGACGGCCTGCATCGCGCGGGCGGCGATGCCGCCGGAAGACTGGATTTGCGGTTTTTGTGCTTGTTCTGCCATGCGAATCTCAATGCCCAACATGGCATCGCAGGCGCCAAAACGGGAGGGGTTCGGCCCGTTTTACCGGCCGAACCCTTGTATGCTCGCACCGAATATCGGTGATATTCGGCCCTTTGCGGCGTTGTTCCCCAGCTTTTTGCGCCGTCACAACCTTTTGGCGAAGGCGTCCTGGATGAAATCGTCCAGCATCCGGTAGGTCTGGTGGGCGGCACCGGCGTTGTATTCCAGCACGCCCGGCATGTTGGCTTCCTCCTCGGTGAAGGAATGCAGCCGCCCGCCGAATTCCATCATCTGCCAGTTGGCCTCGGCGCATCGAGTTCCGCCTCCAGCGCATCGCGATCGGCCTTGCCGGAGACGGGATCCCTGGTGCCATGCAGGACGAAGATGGCAGTTTTGATGTCGCCCTTCTTGGCCGGCATGGTGGTGGCGAGATCGCCGTGCAGCGAAATCGCCGCATCGAGTTCGGCGCCGCTGCGCGCGAGCTCCAGCACATTGCCGCCGCCGAAGCAGAAGCCGACCGCCGCCTTTTTCGAGGAGTCGCCGATGCCACGCTTGTCGGCTTCCGAGACCAGCGCCTGCAAAGCGGCGTTGACGCGAGCGCGGCCTTCAACGCGGTCCTGCCGCACCTTGGTCATCCATTCGGTGGCTTCTTCGGGGCCATCGCAGGTCTTGCCCTCGCCATACATGCAGGCGACGAAGGCGATGTATTTGTCACCGGCCATTTTCGCCGCCCGCTTGATGATGGTCTCGGTCACGCCAAGCCAGTTCGGCATCACCAGCAGCAGTGGACGCTTGCCGCTGATCTTCTCGTTCCAGACCAGCGCACCGTTACCGGTGACGCCACCGGCTTGATACTGAATTCGTTCCACAGCCACAGCATTCCTCCGACCGATATCTCAACGGGTCCCGTGCAAGCACCGCACTTTTACACCGTCATGTGATGACGGCACAGATGCCATTTTGGCAAGGATCATTTGACACTGTGGCAATGTCGCGTGACTGTCTGAAGCCTCTGCTAACCAATGCCCATGCGGGGCGTTGCCAATGCTTCGTCGAGAGCAGCATCATCTGTCGGCTTTATGACGGCCAGCGTGGGGCTTCCAACTCAGGGATAGATTTGATGCGAAAAGCCTTTGCGGTCGTGAGCATGCTGGCGCTGGCCTGTATTGCCCTTGTGCGGGGCGCCGATGCCTGCAGCCGGATTCTCTGGAACGACAACAAGCTCGCGGTTGTCGTCAGCCGTACCATGGACTGGCCGGAGAGTACCGAGCCGAAACTTGTCGTCTTTCCGCGCGGCGTGCAGCGCGATGGCGGCGTCGTCGGCACCGAGATCGTGGTCAAAGACAATCCGGCGAAATGGACATCGCGATACGGCAGCATCGCAACCACGATTTATGGAATTGGCACCGTCGATGGCATGAACGAGAGTGGGCTTGCCATTCATCTGCTCTATCTGACCGCGACCGATTTCGGCCCGCGCGACGCGAGCATGCCCGGTCTCCATGCCGGTTTGTGGGGGCAATATGTGCTCGACAATGCGGCCAGTGTCCAAGAGGCGCTCAAGCAGCTTGAAGGTGTGCAGATCGTCATGGCCGAAGCCCGGGGCCGCAAGGCAACGGTCCATCTGGCGATGGAGGATGCGAGCGGCGACTCCGCTATTGTCGAATATATCGATGGCAAGCCTGTCATTCACCACGGCCGGCAATACCGGATCATGACCAACGATCCGACCTATGACCAGCAACTCGCGTTGCTGAAACAACAGGACTTCTCCAAGCCGAGCAGCGATATGGCGCTGCCCGGAAACGTGAACCCGCGCGATCGCTTTCAGCGGGCCGCCTATTATTCGGCATTGCTGCCCGAACCGAAGAACCAGCGTGAAGCGGTCGCCGGCATCCTCGCGATTGCGCGCAATGTGTCGGTGCCGCTCGGTGCGCCCTACAAG
>JAEXXW010000584.1 GCA_023405565.1 Pseudomonadota bacterium | reverse complement strand
CGTCACGCTCATGTTTCTCTATTACGGGCTTCCGTCCGTCGGTTTGCGGCTGGATTCATTCACGGTCGGCGTTATCGCCCTGTCGGTGACGTCGGGGGCCTATGTGGGCGAAATCGTTCGCGCCGGCATTCAGTCGATTGATCCCGGTCAGATGCGTGCGGCGCGCTCGCTTGGCATGTCCTATGCGAAGGCCATGCAGCGGATCATTCTGCCTCAGGCGTTGCGCCGCGTGTTGCCGCCGATCACCAATGAGGCGCTGACACTCATCAAGAATACTGCGCTGGTCTCCACCATTGCGCTTGCCGACCTGCTGCGTGCGGGCCTCGAAGTCATGACGTGGCAGGCCAACACGTTCAGTCCGTTTGCTGGTGTCGCGCTGTTCTATCTTGCGATCACGCTGCCGCTTGTCTGGCTGAATGGCTGGCTTGAGCGCCACTACAGGATTCGTTGACGTGATGGTGCCGTCGCCTGCCTTCGACATCCTGATTGCCAATGCGCGTCTGCTGCAGCTCGATTCCGCGGATGGCGACCTTTATCCTGCTGATGTCGCTATCAAGGACGGCCGCATAGCGCGTGTGACCGAGCCGGGTATGTTGCAGCGACACGATGTGTCGGATGTCATCGATGCCGCTAACGGCGTGGTGATGCCCGGGCTCGTGAATGCGCATACCCATTCGCCCGAGAATCTAGCGCGAGGCCGCGCGCAGAATGCTCGTCTTGCCGCGTGGCTCGCCGAGATCTGGCCGGCGCTCGACAGGTTGTCTTTGGACAAGCTGCGCTTTGCCATCGAACTCGGCGCCGCGGAAATGATCCGGCACGGCATCACCAGTGTCGTCGATCACTTTCGTCAGACACCTATGACAGAAGCCGCTTTGATGGCTGCCATCGAGGCGTATGGCCGGACCGGTTTGCGGACGACCATTGCCGTCATGTTGCGCGATGCCGTGGACGAGCGGGGCGCGCTGGTCGGGGCACCGCATGCCGCTGCCGTTCCGTCCGCGACCGAGCAGGTCGAGCTGGTTCTGGGAGCGCGCGGCCTGGCCGAGAGCGAGGGGATTGTACTGGCCTTTGGTCCCTCCGCGCCGCATCGTTGTTCCGACCGGCTGCTGGACGCCATTGCGGTGACCGACACTGGTCTGCAAATCCACACCCATGTCGATGAAACGCGTGACGATGCGGCGGCTGCGCAGGCGCGGTTCGGCTGTTCGACAATCGCTCATCTTCATCGTCTTGGCTTGCTTGGTCCGCGAACAGCCTGCGCGCATGCCGTTCATATCGGCGCCGATGACATCGATCTGTTGGCGGCGCGTGAAACAACTGCAATCCACAATCCGCTTGCCAATCTGCGTCTCGGCAGCGGCGTCGCCGATCTTGTGGGATTCCTGCAGGCGGGTGTGCCGATCGCCTTTGGAACGGACGGCGCGGCCAGCAACGACACGCAGAATCTGTGGGAAGTCATCAAGACTGCCGCGCTCCTGCCACGCGTTGCGGTGAGCGATGAGAATCAATGGCCCGCCGCGAATACACTCCTCAAGCTCGCGACCGAGCAGGGACATCGTGTCACCGGACTTGCATTCCGCGAGCCATTGGCCGGGCATGTGGTGGAGGGCGCGCCGGCCGACCTGGTCGTGTTCGACGATGATCCTCTCGCGCATATCGATGCGGACCGGCCAGCGGGGAGCCTCGTTCTTGGCTCGCCAGGCCGGAGGCCCCGCCATGTGATCGCCTGCGGCCGTGTGCTGCTGCGCGACGGCACTTTGACGACCATCGACGAAGACCGGCTCCGTCGCTCCTTTGGCACCTACACAGAGGAACTGGCCGCATGAGCAGCATAGTTTCCTGTTCCAGGGTGAGTGTTGAGGAGGAGATCGTGATGTCGACCGAGGCTGCTCGGGTCATGGTCAATATCTGGAATCTGCACAAGAGTTACGGCCCGCTTGAGGTCCTGAAGGGCGTGGATCTGACGGTCCATCGTGGCGAAGTCGTCACCATTATCGGCCCGAGCGGATCCGGCAAAAGTACGCTTCTCTCATGCATCAATTTCCTCGAGCCTTTCGAGCATGGGGAGATCACAGTCGATGGTGAACCTGTTGGCTGGCTTCCGGGCTCCGGTCGCCAGCGCATGCCGGAAAGTCAGTTGAACCGGTTGCGCCAGCAAATCGGCATCGTGTTTCAGCAGTTCAATCTGTTTCCGCACATGACGGTCCTGCAGAATGTGATCGAGGCGCCTGTCCACGTGAAAGGGCTGTCACGCGATGAGGCAACCGCGATTGCGCGCGAACAACTGGCGCGCGTCGGGTTGCTGGCCAAGGAAAGTGCCTATCCCGCGCAATTGTCCGGTGGACAGCAACAGCGTGTGGCGATTGCACGCTGTCTTGCGATGCGGCCAAAAGTCATCCTCTTCGATGAGGTGACGTCGGCGCTCGATCCGGAATTGGTCGGCGAGGTTCTGTTGGTGATGCGCGATCTCGCCGATGCAGGGATGACGATGATTGTCGTGACGCACGAAATGAGCTTTGCGCACGACGTCTCTGATCGCGTGATCTTCATGGATGACGGCCAGATCGTTGAGGAAGGGGCACCGGAGCGTCTGTTCGGCGCTCCCAGCCACGAGCGCACGCGGGCTTTTCTTCGTCGTGTCATCGGGCGCGATGGCTACGTTCCGGATGAAACAGTATGATTTACAACAGGAGAGACGTGATGAACTATTTTTCGCGGATCGGGCGCATCGGCGCAAAAGCGATTTTCGTATTGGCCGCCATGGTCATGACGATGGCGTCGGTTCAGGCGCAGGATACGCTTGAGGCAGTCAAGAAGAAGGGCGTACTGGTTGCGGGCAGCAGTGCCGCCTATCCGCCGTTTGAGTTCGTAGCCGATGGCAAGCTGGTGGGCTTTGATGTCGATATGGCAGAGGAGATCGCGCGGCGGATGGGCGTGACGCTGCAATGGGAGAAGATCGATTTCAAAGGCATTGTCGCTGCGTTGACCGCCAAACGCGTGGATGTGTTGATCACCGCCCTGACCTGGACTCCCGAGCGTGCGGAACGGATCGCGTTTTCGACGCCATATTTTGATGCGGGTATCGGTGCTATTACTCAGGCGTCGAGCACGATCTCCAAACCGGACGATCTGGCCGGAAAGAAGGTGGGCGTTCAGCTCGGCAGCTCCGGCGAGCGCTATGTCCGCGAGACGCTGGGTTCGAAAGTCGGCCAGTTGCTGACCTATGATGCGATCACGCTGGCCATCAACGATCTGAAGAATGGGCGTGTCGATGCAGTGGTCAATCCGCTGCCCGTGCTGCGCTACAATATCCGCAATGAAAAGGGCGGATTCCGCGCAACGCCGATCTGGGACACGCGGACTGTCGGTATCAACACACGTCATGAAGACAAGGACCTGCTTGCCGAAATCAACAAGCACCTCGCGGATCTGAAGTCCGAGGGCTTTCTCGACAAGCTCGAGAAGAAGTGGTTCTCCGGCAGTGACTCGTAATGCTGCGTTTCTCCGGAAAGATGCCCCTCCGGGATGCTCTCGGACGCTAGTGATGAGGTCATACAATGACACCTGAGATGACGGACGAGATCACGGACATTCGCGATATTCCTGTCCGGCCGATCACAAAAGAGGCCTTTGCACCGTTTGGCGATCTGATCGGGCCGATTGAGGACGGGGTGCCATTCGGTCCACAGGACGCGCAACTGGATCTCAACCGGGGCAAGCCGCGGCTCTACGT
>JAEXXW010000581.1 GCA_023405565.1 Pseudomonadota bacterium | reverse complement strand
CAGAACCTTCGGGCGCGACACCGACAATTCGAAGCCTTCGCGGCGCATGGTCTCGATCAAAATCCCGAGCTGCAATTCGCCGCGACCGGCGACTTCCATCGCGTCCTTGTCGTCGGATTCGTTGACGCGCAAGGCGACGTTGCCTTCCGCTTCACGCAGCAGGCGGTCGCGGATCATGCGGCTCGTGACCTTGGAGCCTTCGGTGCCGGCGAGCGGCGAGTCATTGACGCGGAACGTCATCGCCAGTGTCGGCGGATCAATCGGCTGCGCGGCGAGCGGCTCGGTTACTTCCGGTGCGCAGATGGTGGTGGCCACAGCGGCTTCCGGCAGGCCCGCGAGCGACACGATATCGCCGGCCTCGGCATCTTCGAGCGGTGTGCGCTCGAGGCCGCGGAAGGCAAGCACCTTGGAGATGCGACCTTCCTCGATCACCTTGCCGTCGCGATCCAGCACCTTGGCCATCTGGTTCGGCTTCACGGTGCCGGAGACAATCCGGCCGGTGATGATGCGGCCGAGATAAGGGTTCGATTCCATGATGGTGCCGAGCAGGCGGAACGGGCCTTCCTCGATCACCGGCGCCGGCACATGGCGCACGACCAGATCGAACAAAGGCTTCATGCCTTCGTCCTTCGGGCCTTCCTCGGAGAAGTTCATCCAGCCTTCCTTCGCCGAGCCGTAGAGGATCGGGAAGTCGAGCTGCTCGTCGGTGGCGTCGAGCGCTGCGAACAGGTCGAACACTTCGTTGACGACTTCGTTCGCGCGCGCGTCGGGACGATCGACCTTGTTGATCGCGACGATCGGCTTCAGGCCCATCTTCAGCGCCTTGCCGACAACGAACTTGGTTTGCGGCAGCGGACCCTCGGCGGCATCGACCAGCACGATCGCGCCATCGACCATGTTGAGGATGCGCTCGACCTCGCCGCCGAAATCGGCGTGGCCCGGCGTATCGACGATATTGATGCGGATGTCGTTCCAGACCACCGATGTCGCCTTGGCGAGAATGGTGATGCCGCGCTCGCGCTCGAGATCGTTGGAATCCATGGCGCGTTCGGTCACGCGCTGGTTTTCGCGGAACGTACCGGATTGCTGCAGGAGGCGGTCGACCAGCGTGGTTTTGCCATGGTCGACATGCGCGATGATCGCGACGTTACGAAGCTTCATGTTGTTGGGCCCAAAAACAAAGCGCGGACCCATGATGCTGGTGGGTCCGCTGCTGTTGCGGCGCAATATAGTCAGGATGCGCCGGGACGCAACCAAAGCCTTTGAAACCTCGCTTTTGGCGCAAATTAGGATTTAAAGCCTATTTTGTTCCGCCCCGTGCCGTGTAGGCGACTTGACCGGCGTTGGGGCGCCGCGGCCGGTGCCGTGCACGGACGTGGGGCGAACAACAAAGCCCTCCAAGCTGCGCAGGATCAGGGGCTGTGGCCCATGGCGGATCACGTGTATCGACCAGGCCATCTATAACCAGCCGGAATTAATCGATAAAAATTCGTACTCTTGTTCCATCAGGAGTTGTCGATCAACGTTCGCGTCCAGTGCTGGGCATCATGGGCGAGGTCAGTTGAATGCAACGAAGGCCTGAATCAGACGTCGATCTTTTCGATACAGCGGTCATTGAAAATCCTTATCCAGTCTATCGTCAGCTACGCGATATCGGTCCGGCAGTTTGGCTGTCCCGGCACAATGTCTGGTGCATCACGCGATACAACGAAGTGAGGCGGGTGCTCGGCGATTATCGCACTTTCACCACGTCAAAAGGTGTGGCGATCGATCCCGCGGTGAACGAAGCGACGTCGGGTCCGGGCCGGGCAAATTCACTGACGAGCGATCCGCCGCTTCACGACGAGATTCGCCGCGTCACCAGCAAGCCGCTTCTTCCTCGCGGTCTTAAGGAAATCAAATCGACGATCGACGAGACCGCTTTGCGGTTGGTCGACGACATCTGCCGCAGACGCAATGTCGATGGCATGGCGGATGTCGCACACGTTCTGCCGCTGACGATCGTATCGGATCTCGTGGGCCTTCCCGAAGAGGGAAAACAGTCGATGATCCGATGGGCCGCGGCGACATTCAATGCCATGGGCCCCATGAATGAACTGGGCCAGGGCGCTTTGCCGCAAATTCGGGAACTTCATCAGTTCTGCATAAAAGACGCGGTTCCCGGCCGTTTGAAGCCCGATGGTTGGGCCGACAGAATTTATCAGGCGGCGGCGCGTGGCGAGATTCAGGTCGAGCAATGCCCCGGCATGATGCGTGAATATATCGGGCCGAGCCTTGATACGACGATTTTTGCGACGGGGCATCTGCTCAAGTTGCTGGGAGAGCATCCAGACCAATGGCAATTGTTGAAGGACGATCGTTCCCTGATTCCCGCTGCCATCAATGAAGCGCTGCGCTTTGAGTCCCCGATCCGTTTGTTCAGTCGCTACGTTCGTTCCGCATCAACCTTCGATGATGTGACGATTCCGGAGGGCGATCGGCTCCTCGTCCTGTACGCATCGGCCAATCGCGATGAACGTAAATGGGAGCGGCCTGACACGTTCGATATTACGCGTAAGGCGAGCGATCATCTTTCGTTTGGCTATGGCATTCACACATGTACGGGAATGCATTTGGCGAAGATGGAGATTACGGCTTTGTTGTCTGAATTGCTCGATCGTGTCGACCGGTTTGAGGTCGGCGAGCCGACGATTGCCTACAACAACACATTGAGGGGATATGATTCACTGCCGATGACGATCTATCCGGCAGAGATAACGGGACAAATGCAAGCACACGGAATTTGAACGCGCTTATTCATATTCTTTCCAAGGGACAAGTCAGCCAGCGTGGCTGACTTGTCCTGAACTCAAACAACCCGAGCCGGACCCGGCACCTGCACAGAGCCTGCAGTCGAAGCCGCAAGGGCAATCTGCCGTTCCCCGATGGCGTGGCGGGCCTGTTCGGCGGCGAGTTTCAACGCTGAGGAACGGCTCTGATCGAGTTTCCCGGCCCCCATCTGGCGGATGGTGCGAGCCATGATGTCGTCGATCTCGGTGCGCAGGATGTCGAGTTCCAGAAGATTATCCGCGGTCCGGGCCTGGCCGATCATGCCGATCAGCGCTTCGAGATCATTGCGGTTGCTGGCGGAAGCGCCAGTGCGGGCGAAACTCGTCAGCCAGGCGGCGCCTGATCCGACAAACGACATCAGCATCAGGCCCCAATAGAGCGTTTCGCTATAACGATCGATAAAGGTCTTCTGCTCGCCTTCGAGATAAGCCAGAGCGCCGGGATGCACCGCAAGGCTCGCCGCCTTGTCCGTGTCGGGCCCCTCGATCCGGGTAAAGGCCGGGATGTCGCTGCCGAGCGCCTGCTTGGCGGCGAACAGCCAGCGAGTGAAGTCGCCGGCCACTTTCTCGTCCACGGCGCGGCTGGCGACGATGTAATAGGCAAAACCAATCGTTTCGACCGCTTCCGCCGGCCGTGAGCCACCGAACACGCCGGCCGGGATCTCGGTGGATTCATAGACCGGCTTCTGCTTCTCGATCGCTTCCGACGAACTGATCTCCAGGAAGGTCGGCGATTCCTTGCCATGCGAAATCGCGGTGACGGCCTCGGCGGTTATCTTGCTGCCGACCGGTCCCACCGCCAGCAGGGCATCGAATTTCGCCGCCCGCAATTGTGTCGTGAGGTCTTCCGGCGAGAACTGAATGACCTGCACCTTTTCGGGCGTGACGCCGGATTGTCCGAGAATGGTGTGCAGCAGCGCGACATTGGCCTGTGCGCGTCCCACGACGCCGATCGTCTTGCCGCTCAACTCCTCGATTTTGGTGATCGCAGCCGGGCTCCTGGCGGTTTCCGCCTCGTCGGTCTCCGCCTTCTGGCTCACTTTCGCTTTTGGGCTGGCTTTGACGTTGCGCGCAGTCCTGGCCACGGCAGCCGCGACCGAGGGATGATCCTGTGGCGGTACCATCAGCACCGCAATGTCGTGGCGCTGGACAGCGATGACCTGACCATTCTTGGGCATCGCCAGATCGCGCCGCACCACCGCCAGATCGACGGCATTGCGGTCCAGCGCCGCGGCGCTCTCGGCGGGGCCGTCCTCGCGCACGATTTTCAGCCGAACGCTGGCATGTTCGCGTGCCAGATGCTGCGCCAGTCCCTGAACCACCCGCAGATCGTCGCTCTCACGCGGTCCAACAGCGATCTTCAGCGTGGCCGGCTTGTTCTGCATATAGGCGACGACGGCAACGGCGCCGGTCATCGCCAACACGACGCCCACGACGATCAGGATCGTGTGCTGGAACATCCGCTCCACGCGATCCCGCAGGGTCAGCCGCTGCGGCTGTCCGGTGGTCGACGGCGGAAACTTCACATCACGGTGGTGAATGTTCATGACCGCTGGTCCGGGCGCGAGGCAAAGGCAATCGCCCCGCGCGGCTATGTCTGGAAATCCCCCAAAAAGCTCCTTTCCGAGTCAAATGTGGTTTTATGATGCTTTTCTGAACAAATCGTCAGGATCGTTCAGGCCCGGGTTACAGGCCCGGTCATTCAAGGGCCATCAGGTTTGCGCCGGGCGGTTCCAGGGCCCGAGGCGGACGCCTTCGGGCATGGCCTGGCTGACCATCATCAGTTCGCCGATGGTTTCGGTGGTGATGAGCCCGACCAGGCGCCCGTCCGGCTCGACCACGGCGATGGCCGGGGCGGACTTTTCCTGCAGGACCTTCACGGCCTCGTCGAGCGGCCGCCGGCGATCGACGATGGGAAGATTCGTGGTCATGGCCTGGCTGACCCTCGCATCGGGGCCCAGTTCCTTGAGGGCGCGGATGATATCGGCGCGGCCGAGAAGGCCGAGCGGCTTGTGTGTCTCGTCAACGACCGGAAATTCGCTCTGGCTCGTCTGCAGCAGCACCTGTACGGCTTCGTCGATATGAGCGTCCGG
>JAEXXW010000569.1 GCA_023405565.1 Pseudomonadota bacterium | reverse complement strand
GAGGGAAGCAATGGACCTGAAAGTTCGCCGCACATCCACCATTGTGGAAGAGCGCTTCGTTGAGGCCGGTCGCGACGCCGATGTGCCGCAGCGCAAGGTCGCGGTGGTGATGATCATCGAGAACCCGTATATCGGCCGCTATGTCGAGGACCTGTCGCCGCTGATCAAGGCCAGCCCCGAACTCGGCGCACAGATGGCCAAGCCGGCTTTGGCTGCGATGGCGCCTTATGAGGTGCAGAGTTACGGCAAGGGCGGCCTTGTCGGCACAGGCGGCGAGCAGGAACACGCCAATGCGCTGCTCACGACCGTGTTCGCCAACCCTTTCCGCGACGCCATCGGTCGTGCCGATGCCTGGATATCGTCCATGACGAAGGTCGTTGCGCCGGGCACGCCGATCGATATTCCGATGAACTGCATCCATGATGTTTATGTCCGGTCTCACTATGACGGCATGACGCTGATGCTTCCGGATGGGCCTATGCCGGACGAGATCGCGCTGATCTTCTGTCTTGCCAACCGCGGTCGCATCAATGCACGCGTCGGCGGCCTGACCTATGATGAAGCGGTGAAACGTCTCAAGGACTGACATCAGATGAAAACAGCCGTCACGAATCTCAAAACGATTGTTACCGGCGATTGGCGTCAGCCTTTCGCCAACGGCGACACGATTGTGATGGATGGCGGCAAGATCGTCGCTGTCGGTACGGCAGATGCAAAGGCGATCGAATCCTGTGATGTCGTGATTGATGGAGCAGGCGCTGTCGCCATTCCCGGGCTGATCGATTCGCATGTTCACATCACCTTCGGCGACTACACCCCGCGCCAGAAGACGGTCGGCTTTCTTGAAAGCTATACGCATGGTGGCGTGACGACCGCGATCACGGCGTCCGAGGTGCATGTGCCGGGTCGGCCCAAGGATCCGGAAGGCGTGAAGGCGCTGGCTGTTGCTGCTCTGAAGAGCTTTCAGAACTGGCGGCCGGGCGGGATGCGTGTGCATGCAGGCTCCGTCATTCTTGAGCCGGGTCTGACGGAAGCCGATTTCGATGAACTGAAGGCCAAGGGCGTGTGGCTGGCCAAGGCCGGCTTTGGTGCTTTCCCGACACCTTACGACTACAAGCCGATGATTGCCTGGGCGAAAGCGCGCGGGATGGTGACGACGGTTCACACCGGTGGTTCGTCCATTCCGGGCTCATCGGGTATCTGGTCCGAGCATATTCTTGCGCTCGATCCTGACGTGTCATTCCATGTCAATGGCGGCCCGATCGCGATGCCGGACGAGGGCTTCCCGCGTCTCGTCAATGAATCAAAGGTGGCCCTGCAGGTTTGCACTGCCGGCAATCTGCGCACCACGTTGTGGCTTAGCAAGCTTGTCCGTGAAGCGGATCAATTCGACCGCTATCTGATCGCGACCGACACGCCAACGGGCAGCGGCATCATGCCGCTTGGCATGATGTACACGATCACGCATTTGGCGAGTCTTGCAGATCTGCCAGTGGAGTGGGCGATTGCCGCCGCAACTGGCAACAACGCAAAAGTCTATGGTTTGAACTCGGGCTTCATTGCGACGGGCAAGGATGCCGACGTCGTCATCATCGATGCATGTTCGGGTGGATCCAAGGATGATGCGCTTTCTGCGCTTGCCAACGGCGACGTTGCTGCAGTGAGTGCTGTCGTTACCGATGGTGTGCCGCGCTTTGTCGGGCGAAGTCGCAACACGCCGGAAGGAATTCGTCGCGTTCGCGTTGCGCGAAGCAACGTCATTCAGGACTTTAGCGCTGCAGCGCATTGATGCGCCATTGGTACGTTGTTTGCTCTTGTTGTGCCGGGATTGTTCGAACCTTTTCTGAAAGGATGAAGTGATGACGACACGACGAATTGTTCTGGCATCGATTGCTGCGCTATCGACGGTGATGCTGTCAGCAAATTCTTTTGCGCAAAGCTGGCCGCAGAAGCCCGTGACCGTGATAGTGCCTTTCGCTGCGGGCGGTAACACGGACGGTATCGCGCGTATGGTCGCGCAGAAACTCAGCGAAGGTCTCAATCAGCAATTCATTGTCGAAAACAAGGGCGGCGCCGGTGGTGCGTTGGCAGCCGACTTTGTCGCGCGGGCGCAGCCGGATGGTTACACACTGTTCCTGACCGCGCATTCGGTGCTGACCGTCGTGCCGAAGATGATGAAGGTCAAATACGACCCGCTGAAGGACTTTGCGACGATCAGTAATGTCGCCACCAATCCTTTCGTGCTGGTCGTTCATAAGGACTTGCCCGTCAACAGCGTGGCAGACTTCGTCAAGTACGTGAAGGATCAGAAAGGCAACGTCTCTTATGCTTCGGCTGGTCAAGGCAGCCTTGCGCATCTGTCGATGGCGTTGTTTTTGAAAGAGGCGGGCATCGATATGGTGCACGTTCCTTATAAGGGCAATGCACCGGCGCTCTCCGACGTGCTTGCTGGCCACGTGCCGGTCATGTTCTCGAACCTCTCGGACGCGTTGCCGCATGCGGCTGGTGGAAACGTGAAATTGCTCGCCGTGTCCGGCGACAAGCGTGCGCCGCAAATTCCAAACGTCCCGACGGTCGCGGAATCCGGTTATCCCAAATACAAGTCGTTGACCTGGAACGCATTGATGGCGCCGGCGGGGACGCCAAAGGAAGTCATCGACAAGGCCGCCAAGATCATCATCGATGCGGTGAAGGATCCCAAATTCGCCGAGAAACTGGCGGGCTATGGCGTCGATCCTCTCGGCAACACGCCCGAGCAATTCGCCAAGGAACTCGAAGGCGACGTCGCGCTCTGGGCGAGCGCACTCGAGGCCGCAGGTATCAAACAGCAATAACCGGTATTGAACATGGCCCTTCAGCAACCCGTCCTTATTGCCGGTGGTGGTCCCGTCGGCGTCGTCACTGCCCTGGCTCTGGCGCAGAAGGGCATTCCCGTCCGGGTCTATGAGGCGGGTGAGCAGGTCAACGCGATGCCGCGTGCATCGACCCTGCACCCGGCGACACTGGAAATGCTGGCGTCGCTGGGGTTGCTGGATGAGGTGATTGCGCGCGGGCTCGTTGCTCGCACATTTCAGTTCTGGGATCGGCCGAGCGGCAGCGTGGTCGCCGAATTCGACCATGCAATTCTGAAAGACGACACGCCGCATCCCTTCGTCGTTCAGTGCGAGCAGCACAAGGTGGCCTTGAT
>JAEXXW010000563.1 GCA_023405565.1 Pseudomonadota bacterium | reverse complement strand
CTGGCGATCGAAGCCTCGCAATCCACAGTGGAAATCCTGCACCCGGGCCGCAAAAAGAATGCGTCCCAGCCCGCTCAGCAGATGATTGCCGAGGTAACGATGCAACAGCGGCATCGCACCCGCTTCAATGCCGCCGGCGAAGCGGTTACCCACCACGAGATCGGCTCCGTTTCGGAGCTGCTCCAGAAAAGGCTTCAATCGGCTAAAGTCATAGGAATTGTCGGCGTCGCCCATAATGACGAAACGCCCATTGGCTGCGGCGATCCCGGCCCGCAACGCGGCACCATACCCGCGCTGCGGCACCTCGATGAGACAGGCCCCTTCGCTCCGCGCAATCTCAACCGATCCATCCGTCGAACCGTTATCGACGACAAGGATATCGCCGGCAATCCGGTGATCGTCGACAAAACGACGCGCCTTGCGGATACAAACCGCCAGCGTCTCCGCCTCATCGAGGCAAGGCATGAGGATCGTCAGCTCGATATCGGGCGATGGTCCGGGCAGCATCGGCACCGGTCTATCGGGTTTCGGCCGGCGTGAAAATGGCTGCGGAACCGCTCAACAAAAAAGCCCGGCATTCGCCGGGCTTCGATGACGGCGTAATATCCGCCGGGACGATCAATCCTCGTAATCGTCTTCCAGCGGCGCCGGCGTCCATAGCGGTCCCTTGGACAACGTGATCTTGCGGCGTCCTGGCTCGCTCGGGATGGCCGCCGCCTTCTGCGGCTTGCGGGACAATTCAAACAACACAGCCCCTGCCCGTCCGCCGGCATCCAGCAACTCGATCTCATCGCAAGTCGAGGCGATGGCGAGGCTCAAAGGCTGCAGATGGGCGCGCCGGTAGCAGAACAGCGCCAGCATCGCGCGCGTCCGCGACGGTATCGTTTCCACCAGTTCCGACAACCCCTGCGGATGCGTGCGGTACAGTTGCCCGAACAGACTTTCCGGCACTGGGCACACGTCGTCTGATGCGTTCAGACTGTAAGACGTCATTGCCAAATCCCCTGCGAATCTATCGTTTTAGGAAAATGGCGCCGAAGTTCTTAAGGGGGCGTTAACATTCACAGGAGCGGCCGTTGGCGGCCGCGTTTGATCTCCCTCAATGCGGACCTGATGCAAAGCGGCCACGTTCCGCTCCGGAACTAAATGGAGCAAACGGCCATGACCGGCGGTACCGCACTTGTCGTCACCCTGATCACCCTCGCCTTTTCGGCTTTCGCCGGAGGCTTGGCTTTTGTCGACTTCTGGTCGCGCAACCATCGCCAGCCGCTGCAAACCCCGGCCTCCGAAAAGGCGGCCAGGGACGCTGCGAAGGCGGCAGCCCAGAAGAATGTCGTGCATCTCAGGGCTGCCTGACGCTGATGGGCTTTAACCCTTGGCCCGTCTAACCCTTGGCCCGGCCTTGCGACAGCGGGAGCTTGGCGATTTCGGCAATCGCATCACGATTGGGCTCGAAGCCAAGCCCCGGCTTGTCCGGCAAGGTCAGCCAGCTATCCTTCGGCGCAATGAGCCCGGTGTAGAGCATTTTGTAGAGTTCGACGGCGAGATAATGGTGCTCGACCAGCGAGCCATTTGCGACACCGGCCTGCAGATGCATGTTGTGATAGGACCAGGCGCCGCCATTGGCGACCGAGACATTGTGTGACGCGGCAAGCCCGGCGATCTTGAGGCATTGGGTAAAGCCGCCGGTGATGCAGACATTGGGCTGCGCATAGTCGATCGCTTCGGCGGCCAGCAGATCGCGGAAGCGATACAGCAACCCTTCATTCTGTCCACAGGCCAGCGCCGTACCGGTGTTGCGGCGAAGCTGTGCCATGCCGGGCACGTCGTTCTGCGTCAGGGGCTCCTCAAAGAACGAGATCTTGTAGGGCTTGATCATCTCCACCAGCTTGGTGGCGTGGTAGAGATCGAGATTGCAATTGGCGTCGATGAAAATCTCGATGTCAGGACCGACCGCCTCGCGCACCGCCTGCACGCGCTTGGCGTCTTCGCGGATCACATCCATGATCGGGCGCTCGTTCTTGTGTTTGATCGCTTCTGAGGCCACCGTCATCTTCAGGCGGGTGAAGCCGTCGGCGACCCATTTCTTCGCCGCCGCCGCAAGCTGTTCGCGATCGAAGAAGCCGAAGCCGAATGTCGCATAGACCGGCACGCGCTCACGCGCCCCGCCCAGCAATTTCCAGACCGGCATGTTGAGCGCCTTGCCCTTGATGTCCCAGAGCGCCAGATCGACCGCAGCGAGCGCATGTGCGGCATAACCGGTCTGCCCGCGCGGCATCGTGGTCCAGTAGATCTTCTCCCAGAGGCGCTCATGCAGCAGCGGATCGTCGCCGATCAGGTTTGGCGCGATTACACCGTTCACCACCTGCGCGACAACATCCTCCTCGGTGATCGACGTGAAGCCGTGACCGATGATGCCGGTGTCGGTTTCGACTTCGACATAACAGGTCGCAAGTGAGGTCTTCTTGTCCAGACCCATCAGGTTGATGTGCAGCGGGACATTGAGCGGCGTGGCGGTGACGCGAGAGATTTTCATTCGTTCTTTTCCGACAGTTCGAAACCTTGGGACAGTGCGGGTCCGGGTCTGCCCATCGCTCCCAACATCGACAGGCTGGCGATGGGCTGCCCACGCAACTTTTGCAATTTGCCTATAGCGCGCCGGCGCTTCTGTCGGCAATTTATTGCCACGCATGACACAATGACGTCGTGTGTCGCAAATGCAGTGCTTCCGTTGACCAGTCAAACACGACATGATCGCGGCCAA
>JAEXXW010000559.1 GCA_023405565.1 Pseudomonadota bacterium | reverse complement strand
GCCGGTCATGTAGCGCGCGCGATAGGTGATCTGCGAGTCGATCAGATCGAGCATCGCGTCAAGGTCTTCGGCGGTTGCGTCCTCGGATGCAAAAGCGCGGGCCAGCCGGCAGGTATTGATCGCGCGCTCGGTGCGCCGGCCGATATCGAGGAAGCGCCAGCCGGCATTGCGATTCATGTTCTCCTGCGAAAGGCCCGAGAGAGCGGCAAGGATGTTCAAAGCGCGATCGGCGGCATCGAGCACATCGGTTTCGCTCGACAGGTCCCCGAGCGCGGACAATTGTTCGTCGAGCCGGCGCACCAGCTTCGAGGCATCGACGGAAATGCGTTCGCGAATGACATTGCCGGCGCTCCGGGCAAGACGAATGCCGGAAAGGCCGGAGCCATAGGCCGTCTCGTCGGCCAGGGCGTTGCGTGCGATCAACAGCGTGGAGGCGTTCTCGAATTCCGGTGCGACGGCGCCCCAGGCAATGAGCTGACGGGTGAGTTTTGCAATCGTCGCCGGCACATTGCCCGATGCAAAATCCATATCGATGCTGCGTGCGCAAAGACAGCGGATCACCCGCAACGTCGCCTCCGCGCGCTCCAGATAGCGGCCGTACCAGAACAGGTTGTCGGCCGCGCGGCTCGGGATATTGCTGAGGATGCGCTGGATATGGATGTCGTCGCTTGCCGGCAGAAGCGTTTCCGGTGCCACGGGCTTCGACGACAGCACCCAGACATCGGCCGATTGCACGCCTGTGCCCATGCTGATGGCGCGCGCGTCGGTTTCCGCCGAGATCCGGCAGAAGCCTCCCGGCATGATCTGCCATCCGCTTGCAGTGGCGGCCGCGAAGACACGCAGCACGAATGGCCGCGGCACCAGCTTGTCGCCGGCCCAGACCGGGGTTGTCGACAGCTTCACCACTTCCTGTCCGACAAAGTCCATGCCGCGTTGTTCGATGGCCTGCCGCAGCCGTGTCCGTTCCGTCTCGTTCAGATCGGCGGGCAGAACATGTTGTTCGAGACCCAGGCCCAGCGTTCGTTCCACAAAGGCACCCGATATCGCCATGCTATCGAAATGGTCGAGAACATGGCGCTTGCCGGCATTGTCGCCGCACCACCAGGTCGCGACATTGGGAAGAGACAGTTCCTCGCCAAGCAGTCGCGACGCGATCGATGGCATCACGCTCATCAGGGCGCGGGATTCGGCGAAGCCGCAGCCGGGCATGTTGGAAACGACCGTGCGCCCATAACGCAGGGCCGAAACCAGTCCGCTCACACCGAGACGCGACTGTCCATTCAGTTCAAGCGGGTCGAGATAGTTCGAATCGACGAAGCGCCAGATGACATCCGCGCGCTTGAGGCCGGCGATGGTCCGCACATGGGTCAGGCCATCATGCACGACGAGATCGTCGCCTTCGAGCAGCAGAAATCCGAGATAGCGGGCGAGATAGGCCTGCTCGAAATAGGTTTGGCTATAGGGGCCGGGTGTGAGCAGGCAGATGCGCGGCTCAACGCGTTCGGCGGCATCGGCCAGCGTCGCGCGAAAGGCGCGAAAGAACGGAGCAAGACGGTGCACATTCATCCGCCGGTAGCCGGTCGGCAAGGCGCGCGACATCACCAGCCGGTTTTCGAGCGCATAGCCGGCTCCGGACGGAGCTTGCGCACGATCGCTGAGGACCCACCAGCGTCCGTCCGGTCCACGGCCGATATCGACCGCGTAGAAATTGATCCAGCGCCCGCCCGGTGGTTCGATCCCCGCCATCGGCCGGACAAATTCACTGCTGCCGGAAACAAGCGCCGCCGGCAGGGTGCCGTCCTTGACCAGATTGCCCGGCCCATAGATGTCCGCAAGCAGCGCTTCGATCACACGCGCGCGTTGTGCGACGCCGGCCGCGATCGCCTTCCACTCGTCTTCCTCGATCAGAAGCGGCAGCCGGCTCATCGGCCATGTCCGCTCGCGCGCCTCGCCATGCACGCGATACGAGACACCGATATCCTGCAAATGCCGGTCGACGGCGGCCAGCGATTGTTCGTTGGCCGAAAGCTGCTGGAGAAAATTCAGCCAGGCCGCGCGCGGACGTCCGTCCGGTCCCATCAATTCATCAGGCACACCCGGCAGCGGCGCGTAGTCGTCATACCACGTCGCGCGCGGAATACTGGCCGAAGCCGCTGTTTGCATGGGTCAGCCCATTGCTCAATTCGGACGTCGCGCATTTCGGCGAAGATCGAGTGTTAACGGAAATTCGCTCGCAGGTTCTTCCAGCGGCAAATCGACGATTCCGGCAGTATGACCGTGATCCTGGAAACGTGCCAGCCGCCGCGCTTCCGCTTCATAGGAATTCACCGGGAAGGTTTCGTAATTGCGACCGCCTGGATGGGCGACATGGTAAACGCAGCCGCCGAGGGATCGCCTGTTCCAGGTATCGATGATGTCGAAGGTGAGCGGGGCGTGGACCGGGATCGTCGGATGCAGCCCGGACACCGGTTGCCAGGCCTTGAAGCGAACGCCTGCCACGGCCTCGCCCGATGCGCCGGTGGACGTCATGGGCAGACGCCGCTGGTTACATGTGATGACATATCGCTCCGGCACGAAATTGTTGGCCTTCACCTGCAGGCGCTCGACCGAAGAATCGACGAAGCGCACCGTGCCGCCGGCCGCGCTTTCCTCGGCAAGAACATGCCAGGGTTCCAGCGCCTGACGCAGTTCCAGCCTGACATCGGCATATTCGACTGCGCCGTAAAATGGAAAGCGAAATTCCCATTGCGCCTTGAACCACTCCGGATCGAAGCGATAGCCGGCGTGGTTGAGATCCGACAAGACGCCGAGGAAGTCCTGCCAGACATAGTGGGGCAGCATGAAGCGATCGTGCAGCGTGGTGCCCCATCGGGTCAGCTTTCCGGCTTGTGGTTCGCGCCAGAACCACGAGATCAGCGCGCGGATCAGCAACTGTTGCGCCAGACTCATGCGCGGATCGGGTGGCATCTCGAATGATCGAAATTCGACAAGGCCAAGCCGTCCGGTCGGGCCGTCCGGCGAATAGAGCTTGTCGATACAGATTTCCGCGCGGTGCGTATTGCCGGTGACATCGGCGAGGATGTTGCGGAACAGGCGATCGACCAGCCATGGCGGCACATGCGCCTCGCCATCGGGCATCAGATCGAGCGCGATCTCCAGTTCGTACAAACCGTCATGCCGCGCCTCGTCCATACGCGGCGCCTGACTGGTTGGTCCGATAAAGAGCCCGGAGAAAAGATAGGACAGCGATGGATGACGCTGCCAGTACAGGACAAGGCTTCGCAGCAAATCGGGCCGGCGCAGAAACGGCGAGTCCGCCGGCGTCGCGCCACCGAGCACGACGTGATTGCCGCCGCCGGTCCCGATGTGACGCCCGTCGATCATGAATTTCTCGGTGCCGAGCCGCGATTGCCGCGCTTCCTCGTAAAGCCCGGTGGTGATGTCCACTGCTTCGCGCCAGTCTGCTGCCGGATGCACATTGACTTCGATCACGCCGGGATCCGGCGTGACCTTGATGACATTCAGCCGCGGATCGTGCGGCGGCGGATAGCCTTCGATATGGACCGGTGTGTTTGTCGCTGCGGCGCTTTGCTCGATAGCCGCGATCAGCTCGAGATAATCCTCGAGTTTCTCGACCGGCGGCATGAAAACGCAAAGAACGCCATCTCGCGGCTCGATCGACAAGGCTGTGCGAACGGCGCCGGCCACGGCGATCTGTTCGACGCGAGTCTGACGGTCGACATTGGCTTCATCGGAGCCACCGCCGTCATTATAAAGCTGCGCGAGCTGGTCGCGTGCTGGCAAGGGATCGCGCGGCTCGGTCGGATCCTGCGGATGCACATAGGGATATTCGGACCGGGGCACCCAAGGCAGCGCATTGAGCGGTAGCCGGAAGCCCACCGGGCTATCGCCTGGCACGAGAAACAGCTTGCCGCGTCGCAGTTTCCATTTCTCGCTCTTCCATCGGGTGTCTGTCGATTTCGATTGCCAGCGCTGGATAGGCAGCACGAAGCCGGACGGTGCCGACAATCCACGTTCGAAAGTGCGGACCATGCGCGCACGTGTTTCCGGGTCTTCGATTTTTGGATCGGTCGGGTCGACATTGTCCGGTAGCTCGGCTTCCTTCAGCGCCCAGACCGCGGGATCCTCGAAAGCGGGCAGCGCATAGTCGGCGCCGATGCCGATACGGTCTGCGAAATCGAACGCAAAGGTTGCGGCCTGATCGATCGATGCATTGCGTGGCCCGGCTTCGCGCGCGATCAGCGAAACATCATCCCAGATCGGTTCGCCGTCCTTGCGCCAGTAAAGCGCGAAAGCCCAGCGTGGCAGGCTCTCGCCCGGATACCACTTTCCCTGTCCGTAATGCAGGAAGCCGTTCGGTGCGAAGCGCGTGCGCAATTTCCGGATCAGCGTATCGGCCAATTCGCGTTTGGTTGGACCGACAGCGGCGGTGTTCCATTCCGCGCTCTGGAAGTCATCGACAGAGACGAAAGT
>JAEXXW010000696.1 GCA_023405565.1 Pseudomonadota bacterium | reverse complement strand
TACCAGTGCCGGTCGCCCCGGTTGCCAGCCCGTGGCGATTGGCCAAGGCCAGGGTGAGACGTTCCGGCTTCACACTCTGTCCAACGAAAATCGTTCCCGGCAGTTCAGAGGGTTCGGCTGGTTGTGTTTGCGGCGTCGGCGGGGTGGGCCTTGCTGCAGACTTGCCTGTCGTCTTTTTAGCCGCAGCCTTTGCCGGCGCTGTCGCATCCGAGGCTTCCGCTGGCTTATCAGCCACCGATTTCGTCTTCCTTGTTGCCTTTGCCATTGCAGTCCTCGCACGGGCCTCTTGAAATCAATAGCATTTTTCTGTCGGCGCGCTACCGATTCAACGCATCGCAGCAACTTTGCATCGCAACGTATTTTAGCAATACGACAAGCCGATCGTTGCTACCGTGTCACACCGTTGCATATTTGTCAGTGGATGTATTTCCTTTCGCCCCGATTTCATTATCAATGACCGACTACATACCCGCCGACAGTGCGGGAGGGGGCGAACAACATGGACGAACTTGTCGGGCGACTTGTCGCCACACTCGGTATTGATCGCGACGTCGCCGAAAAAGCTGTCGGCATCATTCTCGCTTTCCTCATCAAGGAAGCGCCGGCTGAAAAGATTCAGCCTTTGCTCGACGCCATGCCCGGTGCGGCGGAAGCCGCCGCTTCCGCACCATCAGGTGGCATGTTTGGCGGCATCATGGGTGTCGGCACACAACTGATGGGATTGGGTCTTGGCATGGGTGAAGTGCAGGACGTTGCCCGCACCCTGCTCGACTTTGCGCGTGAGAAGCTCGGTGAAGATGCGGTCGGCGAACTCGTCGGCTCGATCCCGGGCCTTTCGCAATTCGCCTGACCCGATTTCCGATCCTTTTGGGGATTCAAGTTTGTCAAAGTCGTTGAAAGATCTGGATGGACTCGGCTCGGACGTGATCGAGAGCCTGAAATCGGCGGGTATCCGCACATCTGAAAAGCTCCTCGAAGCCGCCAAGAGCCCCAAGGGCCGCAGGGAGCTGTCGATAAAGACCGGTATCGATCAGGCGCGGCTGCTTCGCTTTGCCAATCTTGCCGACAAGCTCCGGGTCAAGGGGCTCGGCGAAGGCTATGCCGAACTGCTCTGCCATGTTGGCGTCGATACCGTGCGGGAGCTGAAATACCGCAATCCGGGAAAACTCGCGACAGCCATGCGCGAGACAAACGACAAGCTGAAACTGGTGCGCCTGGTTCCAACCGAGAAGGCGGTCAGCCGCTGGGTCGACGCAGCAAAGAGATTGCCGCAGAAGATTTCCTACTGAGAGACGATCACCCGCCGCTCCTTGCACTCGCAGGCAAGGAGCACGATGTCTACCGATCGATCTGCTAGAAGCGCCGGGCCATGACCGAACCTCTTGCCGACGCAAAACAACCGCTCCGGCTCGATCGTCTGCTGTCGCCAAAACGCGCGATGGTCATGGGCATTTTGAACCTGACGCCGGATTCCTTCTCCGACGGCGGCAAATTCGTCGATCCGCTGCTTGCCGTGACCCACGCTAAGAGAATGATATCCGAAGGCGCCGACATGATCGATGTCGGCGCAGAATCGACGCGGCCCTATGGCGGCATGGCCCCGGTCACGGCACAGATCGAACGCGAGCGGCTGGAGCCAGTCCTGTCGGCTGTCGTTGCACTCGGCAAACCGGTCTCGATCGATACGATGAAGGCCGAGGTGGCCGACTGGGCGATCAGCCAGGGCGCCGCCATCGCCAACGACGTTTGGGGCCTGCAACGCGATCCCGATATGGCCCATGTGGTCGCGAAGCACGGCGTACCGGTGATTGTCATGCACAATCGCGAGACTGCCGATCCGTCCATCGACATCATCGCCGACATGGAGGCCTTCTTCGAGCGCTCGCTCGAGATCGCGGCGAAGGCCGGTATGCGGCGCGAACAAATCATCCTCGATCCCGGCATCGGCTTCGGCAAGGTGCCGGAACAAAGTATCATCGCTGTGGCGCAACTGCACCGATTCAAGCGCTTCGGCCTGCCGATCCTGATCGGTCTGTCGCGCAAGCGTTTCATTGCATCGATTGTCCCCTCCGAACCCAATCAGCGGCTTGGCGGTTCCATCGCCGGTCATCTCATGGCGGTGCAGGCCGGGGCCACGATCGTGCGCACGCATGACGTCGCCGAAACCATGCAGGCGCTTCGCGTCGCCGAAGCGATCAGGGACATGCAATGAGCAGGACCACCGACCGGATATTCATCACGGGTCTCGCCCTGCATGCCTATCATGGTGTGATGGCGCATGAGGCGAAGGTTGGCCAGACCTTCAAACTGGACATCCTGCTCGATATCGATCTCGCTCAGGCTTCGCGGTCCGACCGGCTCGCGCATACCGTCTCTTACGGCACAGTGACCGAAGTCGCGGGCGAAGCCTTCTGCGCACAACGCTTCCGCTTGATCGAAGCCGCCGCGGGCGCGGTGATCGATGCGCTGCTGGATAAGTTTCCGCCGATCATGAAAGTGCAGCTCACCGTGCACAAGCCGCACGCGCCGATCGCTGCGACCTTCGACGATGTCGGCGTGGTCATCACGCGCGAGCGGGAAGACTGACATGCCGCGCGCCTTCGTCGCATTCGGAGGCAATGTCGGCGATGCGCGCGACACCATTGCGCGCGCGATCGCGCAATTCTGCGATGGCGACAGCGTCCGCCTGATCGCACGCTCGTCCGACTACAGGACGCCACCCTGGGCAAGACGGACCAGCCGGCTTTCATCAATGCCTGCATCGTCATCGAGACCGGGCTGACCCCGCTCGGCCTGCTCGACCGTGCTCACGAGGTCGAACGCACATTCGGCCGCGACCGCCACAAGGAAGAACGATGGGGGCCGCGCAGCCTCGATATCGATCTGCTCACCTATGGCGAGGACACGCTCGACGACCCGGATCTGACCCTGCCACATCCGCGCCTGTTCGAACGCGCTTTCGTTCTGGTCCCGCTGACCGAGATTGCGCCA
>JAEXXW010000693.1 GCA_023405565.1 Pseudomonadota bacterium | reverse complement strand
GGGCAGTCGAGAGCAGCGACAAGGGACCGCTGCGTGTTGGCGTTATTGGCGTCGGCATCATGGGGGCGAACCACGCCCGTGTCTTTGCGGGGTTGCCTGATGTGACGCTGGTGGGCGTCGCGGATCCGAGTGAACAGCAACGAGAACTGGTGACCCGGATCCTCGGCGTCCCGGCGGTTGAGCATGTCGATGACCTGCTTGGTCCGGGGCTCGATGCCGTCACAATCGCCGCGCCGACACATCTGCACCATGAGATGGCGCTGAAATGTATCGAGCGCGGTATCCATGTGCTGATCGAAAAGCCGATCGCTTCGAATGTCGAAGAGGGGCGTGAGATTATCGCCGCCGCGAAACGTCGTGGCGTCAAGCTGATGGTCGGCCATGTCGAGCGCTTCAATCCTGCAGTGCAGGCGATCAAGGATGCGATCAAGGACGAGGACATCCTCTCCATCGGTATCACGCGCGTCGGCCCGTTCCCGCCGCGCATGTCGAATGTCGGCGTGGTGATCGATCTGGCGGTCCACGACATTGATCTCATCCGCTGGTTCACCGATTCGGAAATCGTCGAAGTGCAGCCGCAGACGGCGAGCGCTGTAGCGGAACGCGAGGACATCGCGCTGCTGCAATTCCGCACGGCGTCGGGCGTGCTTGCACATATCAACACCAACTGGCTGACACCGTTCAAAGCGCGCACGGTGCATGTCGCGACGCGCAAGAAATATCTGATCGGTGATCTCCTGACCCGTCAGGTCAGCGAATGCTTCGGCTTTCAGCCCGACGGCAGCTATTCCATGCGGCATCTGTCGGTGGGGCATTCGGAGCCCCTGCGTGCCGAGCTTCAGTCTTTTGTCAATGCCGTGCGCGATGACAAGGCGCCTCCGGTCACGGGCGAGGAGGGCGTCGAAAGTCTCGATGTCGCGATGCGTTGTCTTGAAAATCGCCAGCCAGCCAAGGTCGCGTCGCGTCATTCCGAACAGCGCCGCGCCGCCGGCTGATCACCTTCCGTATCCGCAGAGTTCTTAAAACCGCAATGAACCAGCACACCCGTATCGATCCTCGTCCCATTCCGTTCATTGACGTTGCCGCGCAACGCAAACGTCTTGGCAGCGCGATCGACGAGGCGACGACGCGCGTTCTCAATCATTGCCAGTTCCTGATGGGCCCCGAAGTCACGGCGTTCGAACAGCAGCTTGCGGCGTTTTGCGGCGCCAAGCATGCGCTGTCCTGTTCGAGTGGTACCGATGCGCTTGTGATGACGCTGATGGCCAAGGGAATTGGGCCGGGCGACGCGGTGTTCTGCCCGACCTTCACCTTTTGCGCGACGGCGGAGAGTGCCGCACTGATCGGTGCGACGCCGGTGTTCGTCGATGTCCATGCCGACACGTTCAACATCGATGTCGAAAGCCTGAAGTCGGCGATTACGGTTGCCAAGGCGCAGGGCCTGAAGCCGAAAGCCGTTATTCCGGTCGATCTGTTCGGTCTGCCGGCCGATCACGATGCGGTCGCCGAGATTGCGCATGCCGAGAAGCTATTCATTCTCGACGACGCCGCGCAGGGGTTTGGTGGCACGTACAAGGGCCGCAATGTCGGGACATTCGGTCATGCGACCGCGACAAGCTTCTTCCCGGCCAAGCCGCTCGGCTGCTACGGCGATGGCGGGGCGGTGCTGACAGACGACGACGAATTGTTGAGCGTCCTGAAAAGCGTTCGCGTGCACGGGCAGGGCACCGACAAATACGACAATGTGCGCCTCGGACTCACCGGTCGGCTCGATACGATCCAGGCGGCGGTGCTGATCGAGAAGCTCAAGATCTTCCGCGACGAAATTGCGACGCGCAATCGCGTAGCGCAGCGTTACGCCAGCGGATTGAAGGATGTTGCGACCGTTCCGGTCGTGCCCGAAGGCTATGAGTCGGTCTGGGCGCAATACACGATCCGGCTGGCGTCCGGTCAGCGCGACGCATTGGCCAAGGCATTGCAGGCTGAAGGCATTCCGACGGCCATCTATTACGCAAGGCCGCTGCACCGGCAGACGGCTTATCGCCATTTTCCTGTGGCCGGGAATGGGCTTCCTGTCAGCGAGCAACTGGCCGACGAGGTCATCAGCCTGCCGATGCATGCCTATCTCGACGAGCCGACACAGGACCGCATTATCGACGCCACCCGGCGGGCTTTGCGCTAGCCAAGTGAGGAGGCCGCGGCCATCATGCTGCGGCCCGGTCTGCCGGGCCGGTGATCGGTTCGGATAGTCATTGTGATCGGACGCATCTTTACAGTCGGCGGCTTCACGCTGCTTTCGCGCATCACCGGCTTCATGCGCGACATCATGCTGGCGGCGATCCTCGGTGCCGGTCCGGTGGCGGACGCTTTCTTTGTCGCATTGCGTCTTCCCAATCACTTCCGGGCGATCTTTGCCGAAGGCGCGTTCAACGCGGCTTTCGTGCCGGCCTATTCCCGTATCCGCGAACAGGACGGTCCCGATCCTGCGAAGCTCTTTGCTGATCGCATCTTCACGCTGCTGCTCGCCAGTCAGATCGTGCTGCTCGTGCTCGCGCTTGCCTTTACGTCTGACGTCATCTCGCTGCTGGCGCCCGGTTTTAACGAGGACCCCCGCCGCTTTGCGCTTGCGACAGACCTGACGCGGATCACCTTTCCCTATCTTCTGCTCGTATCGCTGGTTACGCTTTACGGCGGCATTCTCAATTCGATCCACCGCTTTGCTACGCCGGCCGCTGCGCCGATCCTGCTGAATCTTTCGATGATGGTGACGCTGGCGCTCGCGGCCTTTTTCCCGACAGCCGGCCATGCCGCGGCCTGGGGGGTGTTGATCGCGGGTGTTCTTGAACTG
>JAEXXW010000465.1 GCA_023405565.1 Pseudomonadota bacterium | reverse complement strand
AGCCGGAGGAACACAAGGCAAAGGCGAGCAGCGGCGGTCGCAAGCCGTCCCACGGCGATGGATCAAAGCAGTGACCAGGAGTTGTCTGTAACGGGGCTGCGCGAAGCGGCCGGCCGCCATGGCCTTTGGATCATGGCGGCTCTTGCCACCCTGGCGATTGCCATCCCGCTCGCAAGCGGGGCGTTACGGTTCGCGATCGGGCTTCCCGCGATCGCGATTCTCATCATGGCAGCCTGGTTGATCAGCCGCTGGCAAGCCGACCGTGTTGTCACGGCCAGCGGCAACGCGCTGCCGGTCTTGCGGGACGATCATTTCGTCGCCGATGTCATTGCGGCGCTGCCGGACCCGACCATTCTGCTGGGGACGGACGGGCGCGTGGTGACGCTGAATGCGATGGCGAGCACCATTGCCCCGTCCTTGCGGCCGGGCGAGTTGGCCGTGCTGGCTCTGCGCATCCCCGAAGTGATCGATGCCGTGCGGCGCGCCGGCGTGAGCCGCAGGCCCGAACGCGCCGAATTCGCCGAGCGCGTTCCGTCCGAGCGGTGGTTCGAGGTCATCGTCACCCCGATGCCGGATCAGGACGGGCATGCGGGACGCTCGACCCAGCGTCTGTTGCTGACATTTCGCGATCTTTCGCCGATCCGTCGTGTCGAGGAAATGCGGGTCGATTTTGTCGCCAATGCCAGTCACGAATTGCGCACGCCGCTGGCCGCCCTATCCGGCTTCATCGAGACCTTGAAAGGGCCGGCCCGCAACGACACCGCCGCGCGCGAGCGCTTTCTCGACATCATGGAGGCGCAGGCCAAGCGGATGGCCCGCCTGATCGACGATCTCTTGTCGCTGTCCCGGATCGAGCTGGCGGCCCATGTCCGCCCGCAGACGCCGGTCGAACTGGTGCCGATCGTGCGGCAGGTGGTCGATGCGCTGCAGATGCTGGCGCGCGACCGCGGCGTGACCGTCACCATCTCCGCTCCCAAGGAGCCTTTGGTGATATCCGGGGATCGGGATGAACTGACGCGCGTGTTCGAAAACCTGATCGAGAATGCGCTGAAATACGGTGCGTCGGGCAAGCGGGTGGAGATCACGCTGACGCGCGCTTTCAATGTCAGTGGCGGCGAGGAGGCAGTCGCTGCGGTGCGTGATTATGGGCCCGGTATTTCGGGAGAGCATCTCCCGCGGCTGACGGAGCGGTTCTATCGGGTGGACGTGACCGAAAGCCGTGCCCAGGGAGGCACCGGCCTCGGCCTGGCCCTCGTCAAGCACATCATGAACCGGCATCGCGGCCGCCTGAATATCGAAAGCCGGTCGGGTGAGGGGGCGACATTTACCGTCCGGCTCCCGATATCAACAGCCACGCCGCCGATGGCGCGTAAAAATAGCTGACTATTCAATAGCTTATATCGTCATTTGGTTGTCATCTGCGCGTCATAGAAGCGAAGGCATGTCACCCTAGCTGATGGGGTGCAACCGGGCCGGTCTTCCCCCCTTTTCATTGTCCAACGACCGCCCGCCCCGCACAACTCGAAGGAGAGATGCTTTGAAAACCAAGACCTTCGCCAGCGCATTGGCGCTTGTGGCGGCCGGCATGTTTGTGGCTGGCGCCGCCGAAGCCCGCGATCAGATCCGCGTCGTCGGCTCGTCCACCGTTTATCCGTTCACCACGGCCGTGGCCGAACAGCTCGGCAAGACCGGCGGCGTGAAGACCCCGGTGGTCGAATCCACCGGCACCGGCGGCGGCATGAAGCTGTTCTGCGCCGGCGTCGGCGTCGAGCATCCGGATGCGACCAATGCCTCGCGCCGTATCAAGAAAAGCGAGCTCGAACAGTGCCAGAAGAACGGCGTCAAGGACGTCGTCGAGCTGACTGTCGGCTATGACGGCATCAGCATTGCCCAGTCGAAGGACGGTCCGGCGATCAAGCTGACCCTTCCGCAATTGTTCCTCGCGGTCGCCAAGCAGGTGCCCGGCGCTGACGGCAAGCTGATCCCGAACCCGAACAAGAACTGGTCGGACATCGACTCCTCGCTGCCGAACGTGAAGATCGAAGTGCTCGGCCCCCCGCCGACCTCGGGAACCCGCGACGCGCTGCATGAATTGCTGCTTGAAAAGGGCGCCGAAGGCATCCCGGCTCTGGCTGCGCTCAAGAAAACCGACCCGAAGGCTTTCGACGCCGCCTGGAAGTCGCTGCGTGAAGACGGTGCCTATGTCGAGGCCGGCGAGAACGACAACCTGATCGTTCAGAAGCTGACCGCCAACAAGAACGCCTTCGGCATCTTCGGTTTCTCCTTCCTTGAGGAAAACACCGCCAAGCTGCGTGGCGTTTCGCTGAACGGCGTCGCTCCGACCTACGACAATATCGCTGCCGACAAGTATCCCGGTTCGCGTCTGCTCTATGTCTATGTGAAGAAGCAGCATGTCGGCGTCGTTCCGGGCATCGACAAGTTCGTCGCCGAATACGTGTCGTCGAAGGCGATCGGTGAAGACGGCTATCTCTCGAAGAAGGGTCTCGTGACCCTGCCGAAGGCGGAGGCCGACAAGGTCCGCAAGGCGGTCACCGAGATGAAGCCGCTCGCGATCGATAATCTCGGTTCGTAAGCGCGTGTGAAAAGAAGAGCCGCGCACCGATGCGCGGCTCTTCGCTCCGGTCAAGCAGCTCACAAGAGGCTGCGATATTTCGAGATTTTTTCTGCGGTGGGGTGTTGAAGCGATGACGTCGCTCTATTTTCTCGGCCTCGCGGTCCTTGTGATCGTCGGATATTTTTTCGGACGTTCGCGTGCGGCAGCCGCGGGACAAGCCACTGTATTGCATTCGCGTCCGACCTATCATGGCGCTTTCGTCGTCGTCAGCGTCCTGATCCCGATGCTGCTGATTTTCGTGGTTGCAGCGCCGATCGCGGACAGAATTGTCAATTCGCAGGCGATCAGCGCGCTCGACCCGGCTTTGCTGGATGACGACTTGAAGCGCGGCGCGGCCCTGCGTGATATTCTTGCCGTGGCCTCCGGCCATTATCCCGGACAGCCCAGTGTTGCGCTGAAGAATGCGGCGGATGTGTATACGTCGCTGCGGTCCTGGACCAATACGCTGATTGTCGGCGCTGGCTGGATTTTCGGTCTTCTCGGCATTGCTTATGCGCTTCGTATGGTCTCCGCGCAGTTTCGTGCCCGCAACAATGTCGAGACCGTCGTCAAATATGTGCTGCTCGCGGCCGCATGCGTCGCCGTTCTGACAACGATCGGTATCGTGTTCTCGGTTCTGTTCGAGACTGTGCGCTTCTTCCAGAAGGTCTCGCCGCTGGATTTCCTGTTCGGGCTGCAATGGAGCCCGCAGACCGCTATTCGCGCGGATCAGGTTGGTTCGTCCGGCGCCTTTGGCATCGTGCCGCTGGTTGCCGGTACCCTTCTGATTACGATCATCGCCATGTTGATCGCGGGGCCGGTCGGTTTGTTCGCGGCGATCTATATG
>JAEXXW010000411.1 GCA_023405565.1 Pseudomonadota bacterium | reverse complement strand
CGTCACATTGGTATTCGGCGCTACGGCCTTTTTCAGATCTCCCTTCAGGACGCCATCCTTGGCTTCAACCAGTTTGATTGTTTCGCGGTCGGCGCCGTTGACGACGAGCGCGGAGGCCGTGACGCCTTTCGTGGTGGCCGGCTTGTTGTTTTCGTCGAGAATGTTGATCGTTAGCGTGGTGCCAGAGGTGACAAGTTCGGCATGCACGCCGGCAACGTCTTCGAGGATGCCGCCATTGGGGCCTTTGGCACCGTGCGAGTGCTGGGCAAAGGCGCCGCTGGTCAAGGCCAGCATCGTGGCGAAGGCGATCAGAAGTTTCATGAAGGAGCTCCTTGCTGGGTTTGGATGGAAATTGTTGCGTCCGCTTTGGGCTTCTCGCGTCGGAAAAGAACGTAAAGCGCGGGAAGGACGAGCAATGTGAGAATGGTCGAGGAGATGATGCCGCCGATGACGACGGTCGCGAGCGGGCGTTGAACCTCGGCGCCGGCTCCGGTTGCGATGGCCATCGGCACGAAGCCGAGTGAGGCGACCAAAGCCGTCATCAGGACGGGCCGCAAACGCGTCAATGCGCCTTGGCGGACTGCTTCCATCAAGGGCCGGCCTTCCTCACGGAGCCGCTCGATGAAGGCGATGATGACAAGACCGTTGAGCACGGCGACGCCGGACAATGCGATGAAGCCGATGCCAGCGCTGATCGATAGCGGGATGCCGCGCAGCACCAGCGCCATGACACCGCCAGTCAACGCCAGTGGTACACCGCTGAAGACAATCGCTGCATTGACAGCCGAGTTGAGGCTCATGAATAGCAGCAGGAAGATGAGCAGCAGCGCGATCGGCACCACAATCGCCAGCCGCTTGGTCGCGGACACGAGTTGCTCGAATTGTCCGCCCCAGCCAATCCAGTAGCCGGTCGGCAGCTTGACCTTCTCGGCGACAGCGCGTTGTGCCTCGGTGACGAAGGAGCCGAGGTCGCGATCGCGCACGTTCGCCGATACGACGATCCGGCGCTTGCCGTCTTCGCGGCTGATCTGGTTGGGGCCGGGCGCGATATCGATGCTGGCGACGGCCGACAGCGGGATATAGCGGATCTTCGCCAGCGGCGAATTGCCGAACACCGCCTTCACCGATGTGGTCTGGCTTTCGGGCGCAGCAGGCAACGGTATCGGCAGCGAGCGAATGGCATCGACATCGACGCGAAGCTGTTCCGGCAGCCGGACGATGATATCGAAGCGGCGGTCCCCTTCAAAGACAAGGCCGGCTTCTTTTCCGCCGATGGCGACCTCGATGATACCCTGCACGTCGCTGGCGCTGAGGCCGTAGCGGGCCAGCGCAGACCGGTCGAGCTTGATGGTCATCACCGGCAAGCCGGAAACCTGCTCGGTCCTGACATCGGCCGCGCCCGGAATGGCCTGAATGACGGATTGCACCTGCGTGGCCAATTGCAGCAAGGTGTCGAGATCGTCGCCGAAAATCTTCACGCCAACATCGGAGCGTACGCCCGAGATCAATTCGTTGAAACGCATCTGGATCGGCTGGGTGAATTCGTAGTTGTTGCCCGGCACATCGGCGACGCGCTTTTCGATCGCTGCGACAAGATCGGCCTTGCTGCGGGACGGATCAGGCCATTCCTTTCGCGGCTTCAGGATGACGTAGGTGTCGGCGACATTCGGCGGCATGGGATCGGTCGCGACTTCGGCCGTGCCGATCTTGGAGAAGACTTCTTTCACCTCCGGGAATTCAGCCAGTACCTTTTCCAGCGAGAGTTGCATGTCAACGGCCTGGCTCAGGCTGGTGCCGGGAATGCGCATTGCATGTGTTGCAATGTCGCCTTCATCCAGGCTTGGGATGAACTCACCGCCCATGCGCGAGGCTAAAACGCCGGTCATGACCGCGAGGAAGACAGCGCCGGCGACGACGACGCCACGGTTGCGGATCGATACGTCGAGCAAGGGGGTATAAATCCGCTTGGCACCGCGCATGAACCAGTTCTCATGCTCGCTGACCTTGCCGGTGACGAACAAGGCGACGGCGGCTGGAACGAAAGTGACGGAGAGGAGGGCAGCTCCGGCAAGGGCCATCAGAACGGTGATTGCCATCGGTGTGAACATCTTTCCTTCCACACCGGAAAGGGTCAGCACCGGCAGATACACGACGGCGATGATCATCGTGCCGAATAGGCTGGGCTTCACCACCTCGCGGGAGCCGGCAAGAATGGTCTCGAACCGCTCATCTCTTGTCAGCAGGCGACCCCGCCGATGCTGTTCTTCCGCCAGCAGGCGCAGGCAGTTTTCGACGATAATGACGGCGCCGTCGATGATGATGCCGAAATCGATCGCGCCAAGGCTCATCAGATTGGCGCTGACCTTGTTCTCCACCATGCCGGTGACGGCGATGAGCATCGACAGGGGAATGACGCAGGCCGTGACAATGGCGGCGCGGATATTGCCAAGAAGGAGAAAGAGAATGGCGATGACGAGGAGCGCCCCTTCGATGAGGTTCTTCTCGACGGTTGCAATCGTTGCCTCGACCAGTGTCGTGCGGTCATAGACGCCGCGGGCGACCACGCCCTCCGGCAGGGAGCGGTTGATATCCTCGAGCTTGGTGGCTACGCGCCGCGCCGCATCGCGCGAGTTTTCGCCGATCAGCAGCATCGCGGTGCCGATCACGGATTCTTCGCCATTAAGCGTGCCGGCGCCGGTGCGCAATTCCTTGCCTTCGC